>JAFZQL010000063.1 GCA_017620435.1 Erysipelotrichaceae bacterium | reverse complement strand
AAAAGATCTCCGGCAAAAATGTTTCCTTCATCTCCTCCGGCAGCGCCTCTGATTTCTACCAGACAGTCGTAGGAATCTTCCGGATCTCTTGGAAGCAGCAGATCCTCGATGTGCTTGTTGATCTTTTCCAGTTCCGCTTTGGCATCATCGATCTCCATCCGGGCCATTTCCCGGATCTCCGGATCCTCGTCCTTCAGCATCTCCTGTCCGTCTTGAATCACAGCAGTGCATTTCTTGTAGTTCTGATAGGCTTCATAGGCACCCCTCAGTCTGGCCTGTTCCTTGGAAAGCTTCGTATACTTCTTCACATCAGAAACATTCTCATCCAGCAGCATGAGTTCGCCTATTTCCAGATACTTCTTTTCTATTTCTTCCAGTTTGATTATTTTCGCATCCATAAATCAGTTCCCAAACTTAATTTTCGGTTTTCCCGGCACTTCATGACAATGACGGCATCTGGCTTCATAGCTCTCCGATGCACCGACCAGAATGATCGGATCGTCGTAGGAAGCAGGCTTCCCGTTGATGATTCTCTGTGTTCTGGTGGCAGGAGCTCCGCACTTGTTGCAGACGGCAGCCAGTTTCGTGACAAATTCCGCTTCCGTGATCAGCAAAGGCATCGGTCCGAACGGCTCGCCCTTGAAATCCGTATCCAGTCCGGCAGCCATGACTCTGATCCCTCTGTCCGCCAGTTCATTACACACATCACAGATATTATCCCCAAAGAACTGCGCCTCGTCGATCGCAACGACCTGTGTCGTCGGCTTGATCATATTCAGGATCTCTACGGCATCGGAAATGACGTGGGATTCTACCGATGAACCAGCATGAGATACGACTTTCGTTTCCGAATAACGGTTGTCGATCTTCGGTTTAAATACCATGATCTCTTTCTTCGCAAATTCCAGGACTTTGATCCTTCTGATCAGTTCTTCTGTTTTTCCGGCAAACATGCAGCCGCTGATGGTCTCGATCCATCCGTCTCTGTAACTCTGATACATAATCACACCTCAACAATACTATTATAACGAAAAAAATAGAGGACCTATCCTCTATTTTTCGTTCAAACCGTACTTCTTATTGAATTTTTCAATTCTGCCTGCAGATGCCGCGAATCTCTGTCTTCCAGTATAGAATGGGTGGCAGTTTGAGCAAGTATCTACCTTGATGCCGTCCTTCTTTGTAGAACCGGTTTCGAATGTCGTTCCACAGCCTGCGCAGGTAACAGTAACTCTGTAATAATCAGGATGAATACCCTTTTTCATCTTTAATCTCCCTTCCGCCTTGAATATCTTTGTCAATCCAAAGTAAGTTTACGCCTAATTATCATAACAAATCTGTTTATAAATGTAAACAGGATTATTCGATTTCTGCCCCGATCGCTCTCAGTTTCTCAACGATTGAATCATATCCGCGGTAGATATGGTAGGCATTATGGATGATCGTCTCTCCATCTGCCATCAGACCGGCTATGATCAGGGATGCGCCGCATCTTAGATCGGTAGCGAAAATATCCGTACCATGCAGCAGTTTTCCGCCGTGTATCGTACTCTTTCCGGTCGTATACTCGATATCCGCACCCATCTTGTTCAGCTCGTTGCAGTGCTTGAAACGTTCCAGATAGATCGTTTCCTCGACATGGCTGTCGCCTTCGACTTTCGTCAGCAGTGCCGTCAGAGGCTGCTGTAGATCGGTAGCGAAGCCCGGGAACGGCTGTGTAATGATATCGATTGGTTTCAGTTCCTGCGATTCAAATACTCTGATGTAGTCGGAACCCTGTTCCAGTCTGACGCCCATTTCTTCCAGCTTGGAAGTCAGCGCTTCGATATGCTGCGGAATAACGTTGTTTACGGTAACATCTTCCCCGCAGGCTGCCGCAGCAATGATATAGGTTCCTGCCTCGATCCTGTCCGGAATGATGTCATGGATACAGCCTTTCAGTCTGGTTACGCCGTTGATCGTGATTTCCGATGTTCCGGCTCCTCTGATCTGTGCTCCCATCTTGTTGAGCATGGAGGAGATATCAATGATCTCCGGCTCCTTGGCTGCATTTTCGATGGTTGTTCTGCCTCTGGCAAAGCATGCCGCCAGCATGATGTTGATGGTAGCGCCGACGGATGCGAAATCCAGGTAGATATCGTCTCCCTTGAGTTCTTCTGCCGAGATTTCAATGACATTGCCTTCCTGGGTGATCGTTGCGCCAAGGGCTTCAAAACCCTTCAGGTGAAGATCGATCGGTCTAGGACCCAAGTTGCATCCGCCCGGTGAATACATCTTGACATGCCTGAATCTGCCTAACAATGCGCCCATGAAATAGTAGGATGCTCTCAGTTTCATGACATCTTCATCCAGAAGATCGACGTTGCATATGTTGGTAGGATCGATCGTCAGTTCATCGTCATAAACTCTGACATCAATATTCAGAAGGTTCAGCAGCTTGATCAGCACCTTGACATCTTCGATTTCCGGCACATCATACAGCTTTACGATCTCGCTAGCTAAAACAACGGCAGGCAGTATCGCAACCGCCGAGTTCTTGCACGAAGATACCGTCACTTCACCCTTCAGTTTTCTTTTTCCTTTGATCCTGATTAAATCATTCATCTTGTTTACCCAATATAAAGCAGGTATATTAACCTGCTTAGTTATTCACTTTCTTTGCGTATGTTTCTTCTGAATTTCCGATACAGAAATAAATACCGTCGCCCACCCTGGCATAAGAGTAATCCGGATCATCCGTTCCAGTAACCACCTCCAGTACCTGGAACTTCTCTCCGTTGTTTGCTTCGTGTTTCCCGTTGAATAGCGTATCATCATCGCGGTCTCTTGTCGGCTTGCTTCTGAATACCACCGGACCGTCAGTAATCTCATAAGTGACTTTCCCGGCTGTTTCTTCTTTCTTACCGGTATTGTCTGCGATCTGCTTGTTCAATGCTTCGATCGTGGCATCCTTTTCCGCCAGCTGTTTTTTATAGGTTTCTTCATTTGCCAGTACCTGCAGATAGCTGGTGTTGGCTTTGACGTAGGCGGAATGCTGCTTAAAGGCATAGATCAAAGATGCGACTGAAGTGATCAGAAGCAAAGCAATAATGATCAGACAAAGGACAAGAGAAGTATTCGATCTTCCCGCCCTCTGCTTTTCTTCACGATATGTCTCTTCATTTTCTTCGACGTCGTCATAGAGTTCGTCATCGCTCATTTTAAAGATCGACATGTCGACGCTTTCAGAGCTGGTCGATGTGCGGTCCTCAACAAAATCAGGGATATCTAACGTTTCATCTTTTTCATAGGGATTCTTTTCAAACATATTCAACCTCACTTTATTTCTTCTTCAGACATGATCCGGTATCCTTCGTATTCGCCCTTCAGTACAGCAGCCTGATTGGCAATATCGAATATCGAACTGATGATCTTTTCTTCCGTATTTTCACATTCCTTGATCGCATCAACGATCATTTTCTTTTCATCGGCATTGATCTGATAGTTGTGTTTTAATGCGATCTCGATAAACTGACGCAGATTTTCAACTTCTACGAAGGAAAGTCTGTGCAGAATAATGACTTTTTTAACGGTCAGGTATTCACCGGCGATCGCGTCTTTCATGGAACAGACTCCCATGATAAATGAATCGGACAGATACGGATAGATCTCCCGGATGTGCACGCTGGTTTCTTTCAGTTCCTGTTCCAGCGTTTCTCTTTCCTGATCCTCTCTCATCATCTTCATCCGGAGTTCATCGATCAGATCGCTGTTATAAGCGTCATCTTCTTCCTTGTCGGATTCATCTTCATGTTCCTGGAAAGTGAACTCATTCTCTTCTTCATTGCTGTCGCCGTAAAGATCGGCATCCTTATAAAGATTCTCTCTGGATGTCTGCAGATCCTGAACCATTTTGATGATATCGTTCTTATCGATCGGACCATCCGGAGAAACAGAAGCTGTGTTACCGGCAGCAAATCCGTAAGGATTGGCATCCGGGTTCTCATCATCAAAATAACGGAACAGTTCATCGATATATGTATCTTTTTTGTCATCGGAAGATTCTGCTTCCGCTTCTGCTTTTATCTTCTGTTTTT
>JAFZQL010000062.1 GCA_017620435.1 Erysipelotrichaceae bacterium | reverse complement strand
GATCATCTTTTCCGCCAGCTTCCCGTCGTCCGGGAGCTGTACCATCATCTGTCCTCTGGATGTTCCGGAAATCGAAGTAATATTGGATTCCAGGATATTGACCGGCGTCTTGAACTCCAGGATCAGATTGGCGATGACCGGTTCAGTCGTATTGGTCTCTTCAAAAGCGATACGCAGGATCTTGCCTCCGGACATGGATCTGACCTGATTGGTAGAGTTGAAAATCAGCCTTCTAGCGGCAGCCGTCTTTGGATGTCTGAACAGTTCCTCGACCGTATTCTCTTCCGCCAGTTTTCCGTCTTCCAGAACCAGACAGCGGTCAGCGATCTCCTGAATGACGGCCATCTCATGGGTGATCAGCACGATCGTGATGTCATAATCCCTGTTGATCTGTTTTAATAATTTCAAAATAGACTTGGTCGTTTCCGGGTCCAGTGCGCTTGTGGCTTCATCGCAAAGCAGGATCTCCGGATCACTCGCAAGGACTCTGGCGATAGCCACTCTTTGTCTTTGCCCGCCCGAAAGCTGGGACGGATAGGCCTTGGCTTTCTCTTCCAGCCCTACAATTTTCAGGTAAGACAGAGCCTTTTCTCTGGCCGCCTTTCTTCCTGTTCCGGATATTTCCATCGGGAAACAGACGTTGTCCAGGACCGTAGCCTGCATCAGCAGATTGAAAGACTGGAAGATCATGCCGATCTTTCTTCTTTTTTCTCTGAGACTTCTATCGTCCAACGACAGCATGTCTTCCCCATCGATGACGATCTTTCCCCGGCTTGGTCTTTCCAGCAGGTTCAGACAGCGCACCAGCGTGGATTTTCCTGCACCGGACAGTCCGATGATCCCGAAGATCTCTCCCTTGCGTACTTCAAAAGACACGTCATTCAGCGCTTCTACGGTAACTGACTTGCTTTCAAAGGTCTTGGACAGATGATCTACCCGGATCATCAGATCAGTATTCGGTTTGTTCATTCAGCAAACGGAACGACCGCTCCTTCATATGTTTTGTTGATGAAATCAACGATTTCCTGTGAAGTCAGTGCTTTGACTAACGCAAGAATACCTTCGTTGTTTTCGTTGCCTTCCTTGACGGCCAGGACATTGACATAGGTCTTCGCTGCGGAAGAATCGGATCTCTCATAGGCAATCGCGTCGCGGGAAACGTTCAGTCCTGCAGCCAGAGCGTAATTGCCGTTGAGGATAACCAGCGCAGCATCTTCTCTGGATCTGGCGATCTGGGCCGCTTCTACTTCCACGATCTTGATGTTGACCGTATAGGAAACAACATCGTTGACAGTAACGATCGTATCTGCTCCCACACCGTCAGGCAGAGTCAGAATGCCGTTGTCCTGCAGCAGCAGCAATGCTCTGGTCTCGTTGGTGCCGTCGTTTGGAATCAGGACTTCATCGCCGTCTTCCAGCTGATCCAGGGCCGTCTTCTTGCCCGGATAAATGCCGAACGGTTCATAGTGGACCTTGCCTACCACGACCTGCTTCGTGCCGTGTTCATCGTTGTAGTTGTTCAGATAAGGAACATGGGCAAAGTAGTTCGCATCCAGTTCTCCGGATTCGACGACTTCGATCGGCTGAACATAGTCTTCGAATTCGACGACTTCCAGTTCCCAGCCTTCCTTAGCCAGAAGTTCCTTGGCAACAGCCAGGATCTCCGCGTGCGGAGTCGGCGATGCCGCAACCTTGATCTTCTTTTCGTTGCTTTCCTGCTTTCCTGAGCAGGCGCATAATGTCAATAATACCAGTAGCAGTGTAATAATCTTTTTCATAACTTTCTCCTCTCCTGTTTTTCTTTGTATCCCGATAGAAACAAAAAAGCCGCCCATAAGGACGACTTGTCATCGTGTTACCACCTTAATTCGTGTATTTCTACACCTCATCCGGATACAAACATATCCCGGCACTGTAACGTGTGCGCTACGTTCCGCTCTCATCGAACAGACGGCTCCAAGACCATGTTCATCTGCTTTCCGATGTTTCCTTTCACCATCCGGAAACTCTCTGTGTTCTTCCGCCAGACTACTCTTCTTTTCTAAGCCTTTTCTAAATTCTAATATAAGAAGCGGTCTGAATGCAATATTCCTTGAAACAAAACCTGCAGTTTTTTTACATTTTTTCTATTTCTTTGAAAATATTTTCAAAACAGGACAAAAAAGATCCACTATCGTTAGACAGTGGATCTTTTCTTTATTCTTCAGTGACTTCTTCGAAACCGTCAGCCAGTTCTTCTTCACTTACGAGCTCTTCATTGCTTTCGCCTAAGATCTCGCTAGGAAGCACTTCTTCATCCTGAGATGCGAGAAGTTTTTCTTCTCTGATCTCATCCAGTTCAATGGCTCTTTCTTCGATCTGTCTGGTGGTATCTCTGTCAAATTTCGATCCTGTTCCCGCAGGGATCAGTTTACCGATAATGACATTTTCCTTGATACCGAACAGATGGTCGGTCTTGCCGTTGACAGCGGCATCCGTAAGGACTTTCGTTGTTTCCTGGAAGGATGCAGCCGACAGGAAGGAATCCGTTTCGACTGATGATTTAGAAATACCCAGAAGCAGCGGTCCGAACTTGGCCGGAACCTTGCCGTTGATCAGCAGATCATTGTTGATATCCGTCAGTCTCTTTAAGGAGATGGTCTGACCTGCAGACATCTCGGAGTCTCCCGGTTCAATGATGATGACTTTCTTCAGCATCTGCTTGATGATGACTTCAACGTGCTTGTCGGAAATGTCGATACCGGTAGCGGCATAGACTTTCTTGACTTCCTTCAGGATGTACTGCTGTACGGCCTGTACACCGGCAATACTAAGCAGTTCCTTCGGGTCGACGTTGCCTTCGGTCAGTTTCGCACCGGCTCTCACCTGTTCACCGACCTTCAGCCATTCACGAATCGTTTGGGAGATGCCTGTTCTATGGGCGATCGTTTCCTTTTCGTTGGAAATCTCTACGACATAGGAGTGGTCTTCCATTTCTTCGATCTTGGTGATCTCGCCGGCGATCTTCGCCAGCAGAGCAGGATGCTTCGGGCAGCGCGCTTCGAACAGTTCTTCGACACGCGGCAGACCCTGGGTGATATCGTCATCGGCATTCGCAACACCGCCGGAGTGGAAGGTACGCATTGTCAGCTGTGTACCAGGCTCACCGATAGACTGTGCAGCCATGATACCGACGGCTTCACCGGATTCGATCAGCTTGCCTGTAGCCATGTTGCGTCCGTAACACTTGCGGCAGATGCCGTCCTTGCACTTGCAGGTGAAGGAGTTGCGGATATGCATGCCTTTGTAGCCGGCTGCGATGATCTTTTCGGCGACAGCCTCATCGATGAAGGAGTCTTCCTCGACGATGATCTCGCCGGTCTTCGGATCAGCCAGCTGTTCCTTGGCATATCGGCCAACGATACGGTCGTAGAACTTCTCAATGAT
>JAFZQL010000061.1 GCA_017620435.1 Erysipelotrichaceae bacterium | reverse complement strand
CTTCGCTTCCTTTACCGGTATAGGTTCCGGCATAAACGGTCTTCTTCATTCTTCGCACAGCTTTCTGATCAGGTCTTTCAGTCCTTCCAGGATTTCCAGCTGTTCATCGCTGATCGCTGTATTGCTTCGGACGTGACTGTCGACTGTTCCGCTCTTCATTTCCAGCGCGGTGTATCTGTTTCCTTCTCTGCGTGGATAGATACTGATTCCGGTCAGTCCGTTTTCTTCACAGATCTTCTGAATCGTGTTCAGGATATCCCTGCCGGTCTTTCCTTCTTTATCCAGCAGGACTTCGTTATCCTGTTTTTCCTGTATCTGATATAAAACGGTTCCGTCGTAATTCTCATAGATGTATGCAGTGAAGCGGTAATTGCTGTCTTTATCGTAGATCGAATACCTCAGATTCTGAAGCTGCTCTGAAGCGTAATAGACCGCGGCGCCGCTTTCCTGACAGAACAGATCCGCCAGCTCTTTCATCAGCTCCATAGGGAAACAAGGACCGGCGTTGTCGTAGCAGGAGATCTCTTCACCGGAAGCATAAACCGCACGAAACGAAAAGCTGTGTTCCGGGTCAATACCGATCTCTTCCTCGTAGATCCCGTTGTATTGGGCCGCATCGTATCTGCGCAGGATTTCATCCAGTCTGTCCATAAAGCTGGCGTCCGTTTCAAACGGAAACCCGACCGATACAAGCGGACTGTCCATCTCTCTAAACTCAAAACACCCCTTTACCGAACCCTCTTCTGCCTGGGCATTCAGACAGTATCTTCCGAAGACTTCGTTTTCGCTGTCCTCTACAAAACAGTCGCATTCAATATCGGTCAGCTGTGTCGATTCGATCTTTTTCGGAGCATTCACATCGGTATTGGAAAAGTGTCCTCCGTCTTCAACGTCTTCTTCAGCAGCACAGGCAAAAAGCGAAAACAGCATCAGCATAACGATCACCGCCTTTATATGTTTCTTCATTTAATTCAATTCTAGCACAGAAACCGTATTGCTTTTTTCGGGCAATTCTTTTAATGTGAAACTGAGGTAAGAATTATGAATACACATGTTTTAATCGAAGCTTTCGGTTATCTTGGATCCCTGCTGGTCCTCCTGTCGATGCTGATGACATCGGTGGTAAAACTCAGGATCATCAACACCATAGGCAGTGTGATCTTTACGATCTATGCCTTCATCATCAAGTCCTATCCGACGGCTTTTATGAATCTCTGCCTGGTACTGATCAACGTACACTTCCTGTGGAAGATGAGCAGGACCGGCAAGGAATATGAGATCATCAAGGCAGACGGGAATGATACGCTGCTGAATCATCTTCTGGAACATTATCACGACGACATCGTGAAGTGTTTCCCGGGCATCTCCTATGATACGAAGAAAGCCGATCAGATCTATGTCGTTCTCTGTCAGGGAAAACCTGTCGGAATGACTTTGGGCAACAGAAACGAGGATACGCTTGAACTGACGCTGGACTATTCGATCCCGGAATTCCGTGATTTCTCCATCGGTACTTTTCTGTTTGAATATCTGAAAAAAGAAGGCATTAAAAAAGTCGTCTACAGAGGTCCGACCGAAAATCACATGAACTATCTGAAACGACTAGGATTCCAGTATACCGACGGTATTTATGAGAAGCAGCTGTAGCTGCTTTTTATAATCCGAATTCCGCAGGCTGAAAGCGCGGAGAAACGCTCTCCTTGGTTGCCAGAACGGCAGACGCCAGTCTTGTACCGATACTGCAGGATTCCTTCAGATCCTTCCCATAAGTCAGTCCTACGGCAATTCCCGCAAAGAAGGCATCTCCGGCACCGGTGGTATCGATCACATCGGTCTTCTGGGCTGCACAGAATCCGCATTCTCCGTCCTGTCCGGCATAGACCGCTCCGTTCTCGCCCAGCGTAACGACCATCTTCCTGATATCCGCCTGTCTGATCTTTTCCGACAGTATCTTTTCCATCTCTTCTACCGTTGCGTTGTCATATTCTTCCGAGAACAGCAGTCCGGCCTCCTGCCGGTTGCAAACGATGCAGGAGACTTTGGAAAGCAGATCTCTTCTTTCCATGGCAATGGACATGTTTGATACAACTGCGAAGATCTGTTTCTGATACTTTTCCGCCAGTCTGAAGATCCGGTTCAGCAGCCCCGTCTCCATGTCTATCTCCACGACGATACTGTCCGCTTCAGAGACGATCCTGTCGCCGTAAAGATCCAGAACATCATTGATCACAGACAGATCCGGACGCTTTGAAATGGATGCCACAACATCCCCGTTGTTGTCGAAAATCGCCAGCCAGGTCCCCAGTCCTTCCGGTGTCTTTGTAATGTATTGCGTATTGACCTTGTGATTGTTCAGTTTTTCTATGACGTCGTTGCCTATTCCGGTATCATCTACAACACTGACATAGGTCGGCCTTAGTTCCAGGTTGGCAATATCTTCCACCACGTTCCTGCTTACACCGCCATGGACCTGTACCACTCTTCCGACATTTCTGCCGGAAGGAATGTACTGGTCGATTGGATAGCCCTTAATATCTACAAACACTGCTCCAAACACAACGATTCCCATATCCGTCTCCTTATATGGCTATATTTTACCTTATTTTCTAGTGGTTTTTTCTTTGTTTCAGCAGTTCTTCTTTACAGATCTTTCTGATTTCTCCGTCCGCGATCCATCTGCGCAGAACATCCAGGCCTTCCTGGTTTTTCCGACAAGGAAGCCAAAGCTTCAGATAGCCGTTTTCTCCGTATTTGTCATTGATGTGATAGATGATCTTATCCAGTACTTCCTCTTCACTGTCTTGCGGGTTGTGGGCCGTTTCATACTGAACACATCTTGAGATGATCCTCTCCGGAATGATGTCCCGGTCCGCTTCCGCAACGATACGCCCGTAGATGCTGCGGGGCTCTTCCGTCCTGCTGGCACGGTGGTCTTCGACGGCTTCTTTCATCATGAGGATCTCTTCTTCCGTAAACCAGTTTCTCAGCTTTCTGTCTTCAGACAGCCATCTTCCGGAACTGATCTCGTGATCCTCTCTTCCGTAACGCAGACCGATGTCGTGATAAGCCGCGATCGTATAGACCATGTCGATATTGACATACAGATCTTTGCTGAGCTCAAGGCTGTTACTGATTACCGTCTGAATGTGTTCCGGGCCGTGGGACGCTTCATATCCCTCGTATTCCGGAAGAATCTTTTCTTCGATAT
>JAFZQL010000007.1 GCA_017620435.1 Erysipelotrichaceae bacterium | reverse complement strand
GACCGCACCGCTGCCGTCGCCTATCTGGAGCGCTACAGTCATTCCCGCAATCCTGAGTGGTACAACTTCACGGATGAAGGAGGCAACTGTCAGAACTACGCTTCGCAGGCACTATTGGCGGGAGGCATCCCGATGGACTATGACGGCGAGGAACAGTGGAAGTGCTACATCGAAGATCCGGACTATGATCCGGGCATCAACGAGGATGAAACAGCCTGGGGCCGAACAAGGTCCTGGGTCAATGTCGGCTACTTCTACAACTATGCCAAATACAATGAAGGAGAAGGGCTGGCGGCAGAAACCGACGTCAATCTCTACTACGCGCAGCCGGGTGACATCATCATGGTTGGAAATGCGGGACTGTCCCATACCGTCATGGTTTCCAAGGTCGTGGACGGTCACATTCTGGTGGATTCCAACAGCATCGACATGAAGGATTATCCGCTGGAAGCCTATACCTATACCAACATCACGCTGATCAAAATACTGGGTTACAACTAGAGACGGAAACGTCTCTTTTTTAATGGAGTGATAATGATGTGCCAATGTTTAGCACTCTTATTGACAGAGTGCTATAAAGGGTTATAATGAATGTGTGAACAGGAGGTTTTTATATGATTAAACCATTATATAACAATGTTTTACTGAAGAAAGTGGAAGCTTCCAGAAAGACGGAAAGCGGTATTATCATCTCTCAGAAAGAAGAGAACGAAGAGTATGCGATCGTCGCTGCAGTCAGTGACTGCAAGGAAGTGAAGATCAATGACCATACCTATGAAATGCCTTTAAAGAAGGGCAACAAGGTCATGTACAAGAAGTATTCCGGAACAGATATTAAAGACGGCGAGGAAGAATATGTCCTGATCAAGGCAGAAGATATCCTGGCCATCGTGGAATAGGAGGCATATTATGGCAAAGATAGTGAAATATTCAAAAGACGCAAGAGATTCAGTACTGAAGGGTGTCGATACACTGGCGGATGCCGTAAGGATCACCTTAGGTCCTAAAGGCAGAAATGTCGTATTGGACAAGGGCTACGGTTCACCGATGATCGTCAATGACGGTGTGACCATCGCCAAAGAGATCGAACTGGAAGATACCTTTGAAAACATGGGTGCGAAGATGATCTATGAAGTCGCAAACCACACCAATGATTCCGCAGGAGACGGTACGACGACCGCAACCCTGCTGGCACAGGCTATGATCCATTCCGGACTGGATGCCGTAGAGAAGGGCTCCAATCCTGTTCTGTTAAGAGAAGGAATCGAGATCGCTTCCAGGAAGGTAGCGGAAAAACTGCTTAGCTCTGCCAGAAAGATTGATTCTTCCGCAGAAATCGCCAATGTCGCTGCCGTATCCAGCGGATCGCAGGAGATCGGCAACATCGTTTCTGAAGCCATGGAAAAGGTCGGCAAGAACGGCGTCATCAACGTCGATGAATCAAAGGGATTCGATACCTCGCTGGAAGTAACGGAAGGCTTAAGATACGACAAGGGCTATATTTCACCTTACATGGTTACCGATAGAGAAAAGATGAATGTCGTCATGGAGAATCCTGCCATCCTGGTAACGGATCAGAAGATCTCCACCATTCAGGATGTCCTGCCGGTCCTGGAACAGATCGTTCAGGCCAACAAGCCGCTGCTGATCATTGCGGATGACATCGAGAACGAAGTCGTTTCTACCCTGATCGTGAACAAGCTGAGAGGAACATTCAATGTCGTTGCGACAAAGGCTCCGGGCTTCGGCGACAATCAGAAAGCCAATCTGCAGGATATTGCCATCCTGACGGGTTCAACCTTCGTATCCAAGGATCTGGGCATGCAGCTGAAAGACCTGAGCATGAAGGATCTGGGCAGCGCGAAGAAAGTCGTCGTCGAAAAAGACAACACGACCATCATCGACGGCACAGGATCCAAGAAGGCCTTCAAGGAAAGGATCGCCGAGATCCAGAACATGATCGAGAGAACGACTTCCGATTATGACAAGAAGAATCTGAAGGAACGTCTGGCAAAACTGACCAACGGTGTTGCCGTCATCAAGGTCGGTGCTACGACAGAAACGGAACTGAAGGAAAAGAAACTGAGGATAGAGGATGCATTGAACGCAACCAGAGCCGCGATCGAAGAAGGTATCGTGACCGGAGGCGGATGCGCACTGATGTCCATCTACAAGGATATGAAGGGTAAAGTAACAGCAGAAGATCCGGATGTCCAGAAGGGCATTTCCATCGTCTTTGAGTCCCTGACAAAGCCTTTGTATCAGATCGCCGAAAATGCCGGACACAACGGCAAGGATATCGTCGACAGACAGCTGGAACAGAAAAACAATGTCGGTTTCGATGCCAAGAGCGGAGAATGGGTAGATATGTTTAAAGCCGGAATCGTCGATCCGTGCAAAGTAACCAGATCCGCACTGCTGAATGCCGCGTCTATCGCCGGACTGCTGATCACAACTGAAGCGGCTGTAGGTACGCTGAAAGAACCGGAACCTGCGATGCCTGCCGGCGGAATGGGCGGAATGTATTAAACAGAATAAGCTAAAAAAGAGAGAAATAAGAGATTATTCCTCTCTTTTTTATCCAATGAAAGAACTTTTCAGAAAAATATTTCAAAAAGATGTAAATATTTCACAATAATTTCACATTAATCGTATATATTAATAGTGTAAAAAGTTTTTTCATTTTAAATTCCTTGTAAACTGAAAATAGGTTAGTGTACCTATTTTCTTTTATTTATGTATAATAATTGTGTGGCCCCATAGTCTAATGGATCAAATAATCCCCTCCTAAGGGATAGTTACAGGTTCGATTCCTGTTGGGGCCGCCAT
>JAFZQL010000060.1 GCA_017620435.1 Erysipelotrichaceae bacterium | reverse complement strand
TTTCATCCTTAAGCTGTCCCAGATAAATGGAACGGATCGCTGTAATATAGGCCATCAGCGTCGTCGGCGATACGATATATACTTTCAGCTGATACGACAGTTCTACAAGATCATAGAAATCTGTATAGATCTGGGAAAATACGGCTTCCGCCGGAATAAACATGTATGCCAGATCAGCGGTTACGCCGGGACTGATGTACTTATTCGCAATATCGTTGAGATGTTTCTTGATGTCTTCCTTGAACTGTTTTTTCGCTTTTTCTCTGTCAGAAGCGGAAAGATCACCGTCATTCATCCTCCTGTAGTTCTCCAGAGGGAATTTGGAGTCAATACAGATGAGTTTCATGGTATTTCCGCCGAATATAACCGCATCTGCAATCGACCCGTCAGGAAGCCGGTATTGCTTCTGGTAGCGTTCTGTATTATTTCCAAAGGATGCTTCCAGCAGTGAATACAGCTCGATTTCCCCGAAAGTACCCCTGCTCTTCTTGTCAGTCAGAATATTCTGCAGCGATACGACATCTTCCGAGAGAGCGTTGATGTTCTTCTGTGCTTCATCGATCCTGGCGATCTTTTCGGTAATGCTGTTGAATACTTCATTCGTCGTTTTGTGCGACTGGATGATGTTGGAATTGACACGTTCCGAGAAATTGCTGAAATCGGTATTCAGGGAACGGTTGAATTCCGTGAAATCACGGTTGATGTTTTTCTGTATTTCAAAAACCGACCTGGTCAGTTCGTTGTTCAGGTCGTTGGTCTTCTTGGCATTGTTCAGTACGATGATCAGGATGACAATGATGGACACAGTAAACAGTCCCGCCATGATGATCAGTACCATAGAGTCATTCATTATTCTTCCTCGTTGTCGATGTAGTCTCTTAACAGAGCAAGTCTGCTTTGTGAATTGTCATCTTTTTCTATTCCCGTAGCCATCAGTACAAAAAACCGGGATGAGATCGCGGTAAACAGGATCAGGCTCAGCAGTGAAAGATAATCAGACAGATTCTTCAGCATTTTCTTCTCTTAGTTTATTATACAGTTCTTCTGCTGTTTTTGCATTGAGAACCGTTTTTAATTCATCCAGAGAGAGCGTTCTTAGATTGACAATGGACCGGTACTTCTTCAGCAGTTTCATCCGCGATTTCGGTCCAAGGCCCTTGATTTCGTCAAGTACGGAATGATAAACAGCTTTGGAACGCAGTTTCTTATGGTAAGTGATCGCGAAACGGTGTACTTCATCCTGCATGTTTGTGAGGAAGAAAAAGAGATTGGAGTCCTTGTTGATCGGAACAATTCGGTAATCGCTGTCCATCAGATAGGACGTATTGTGGTGATCGTCCTTTCCCAGACCGGTCAAAATAATATCCATGTTCAAAGACTGCAGCACTTCCTTTGCCGCATCGATCTGTATCCTACCGCCGTCGACGATGATCAGATCCGGTCTTTCCAGGTTTTCCTTTAAGACCCGGAAATACCTTCTATACAGCATTTCTTTCATAGATTGCAAGTCGTTGCCGCCTTCTTCCAGCTTGAAAAGACGGTAGTCTTTCTTGGATGGCTTGAAGTCTTTATAGACAGCCATAGCTCCGACCGTATTGGTTCCTCCGGTATGGGAGTTGTCGAAGAGTTCGATACGGCTGATCTTTCTGCCGAAGATCCTTTGGAATTCTTCTTCCAGACCTAAACTGTAGTTTTCCTTGCTGGTGATGACATTTCTGTTCTGTTTCAGCAGTTCAACGCAGTTTTCTTTAGCCTGTTTCAATAGCTGATACTTGTATCCCCTGCTTACGGTTTCGCAGGTATAGAGATCATTAAAATAAGGAAGTAGTTCCTTTGGCACATAGAGCTTTTTCGGAAGCTGATTGATCTCATAGAACTGGTAGATGTAGGATGATACGAAGTTTTCAGGGTCGCCGACCAGATAATCGATAAACTTGTCGGAAGAAAGAAGTCGGCCGTTCTTGATGAAAAGACCGGTTATGGCGATATAGCCGTCTTCCGCATAGTAGTTGAAGACATCAAAGGATTCCCGGTTATTCTTCTGAACGTTCTGTTTCTGGTTGGTCTGATTAATGTCTTCGATCAGGTCCCGGTAATATGCCGCGTTCTCGTAGTCAAGACGTTCAGTCGCTTCATTCATCCGATCCTTGAGATCACGGATGATCTGACGGCTGTCACCGGTAAGAAAATCGATGATCTGATTCTTGACAGCTTCGTTTTTTTTCTGTTCCACAGGATACTTGCAATAGCCCGGACACTGTCCCAGATGATAATACAGGCAGACATCTTTTTTCAGATTGTCGCATTTTCTTGTCGGATAGAGTTTGTTGATCAGTTCTACCATGTTCCTGGCAGCACCGACATCAGGAAAAGGACCGTAGATCTTTCCTTTGTATCTGGTTTTCTTTTTCAGTCTGACGACAGATACGTATGGTTCCTCGCAGTCTTTCAGCAGGATATACGGGTAAGATTTGTCGTCCTTGAAGACGATATTGTATTTCGGATCGTATTCCTTGATCAGATTGTATTCCAGGATCAGGGCTTCTTTTTCGGATGCCGTGACGATATATTCGAAATCAGCGATATTGCTGACAAGCTTTGTCGTTTTATAGTCATGTGCTCCTTTGAAATAGGAATTGACACGGTTAAAAAGATTGATCGCCTTACCGACATAAATCACTTTTCCGTCTTTGTCTTTATGAAGATAAACGCCCGGTTTTTTCGGAAGCGTCTTCAGCTTCTCTTTCAGTTCCATTACTTGAACTCCACGATCGTGACAGCACTTCCGCCGTCATAATAATCTCCGTCCTTGAACGACTTGATATAGGATAACTTTTTCATTCTGTTTCTTAAAGCGGTACGAAGCTGTCCTGTTCCGATACCATGTATGACTTTAACGGAGCTCATATGAGCGGCATTCGCCTTATCCAGGTATTCTTCCATCAGAACAAGACCGTCTTCTACTCTTTCTCCTACGAGATTGATCTGTGATGGAACACGGGAATACTTTCTGGCATAGACTTTGGTTTCCTGCTTCTGTGTCATCGGAATCAGTGTAAGATCCGTCAGTTTTGTTTTGACAGTAATGCCGCGGATATCGACTGTTGCGTTTTCTTTATTGATCGAAGTCAGAATGCCAATTTGTTCATTATCGGAAATTCGGACATGGTCCCCTACTTTCAAATCGATTTTTTCTTCTTTCACTTCAGTAGGCGCAATGGAAAGATCCTCTATTTCCTCTATGACATCTTTCTGTTTCTTGTCGGAGATGCTTTCGAGTTTCTCGATCGCCTGTTCCTTGACTTCTTCGATGTAGGCGTTCAGTTCTTCCAGATACTTGTCCTTCAGTTTCTGTTTCTCCTGATCGAATTCAGCGATTTTTGTCTCATATTCCCGGATCATGGCTTCCAGCTTCTGATTCTCCTGATGCAGTCTTTCCTTTTCCAGCTCGTTTTCATCGATCTGTCTGGACAGCCTGTTTAGAAGCTCATCCTGTTGTGTCTGATTCTTCTTCAGATAACCCTTCGCGTTGTCGATGATTCTGGAATTGTCAAAATAGCGGGAAGCGATTTCGATCGCGTTGGATGTTCCGATTGAATCTTCCAGATAACGGTAGGTAGGCATCAATGTATTCATGTTGAAACCGACGGAAGAAAGCAGAATCTCGTCATCTTCATAGGAATACTTCTTGATGTCATCGAAATGTGTCGTAATGATAAAGACAGATCTCTTTTCTTTGATCTGATCCAGAATAGCCAAAGAAATCGCCTGTGCTTCTTTCGGATCGGTTCCGCTGATCAGTTCATCGATCAGAATCAGAGAATGTTCATCCGCTTCATTAAGTATGGAATTGATATTTGTGATATGAGCTGAGAACGTTGAAAGAGAGTCCTGGATGGACTGGTTATCGTCAATGTCAATGAATACGTTCTTATAGAACGGAACTTTCGCTTCAGAAGCGATGATTGGAATGCCGATATAGGTCATGACGACGGACAGGCCGATGGCTTTTAAGGATACGGTCTTGCCGCCGGTATTCGATCCCGATATGACGATTCCCTGATATGGAGGATAAAGACGGTAGCTGTTGGATACGACTTTATTTTCGTCGATCAAAGGATGACACAGATCCTTGAATGCAAAGTATCTATCCCCTTCGACTGAAGCAACGATGGCATTTTTCTTAAATCCGTAATCTGCCTTCGCAAATATGACACACAGAAGCACCAGGGATTCGAAATTGTGATAGTAAAGATCGGAAACAGAAGAAACAAGATAAGACAGTTCAATCAGGATCCTTTCGATCTCGTCGTCCCTGTCCTGCATCAGCTGTATCTTTCTATTGTTGAGGTCGATAAAAGAAGCGGGTTCCACGTAGAATGCCAGTCCGCTGGCGCTGCTGCCGTAGACATAGCCCTGGAACCGGTTCTTGTCGGTATTCTTAATCAGGAAAGTGATCCTGTCGTTACGAAGATAAATGGAGCTTTCCTGCAAAGAATCGCCGTGTTTGTCGATAAAGCTGTAGGCCTTGCTGTAGAGATCCTTTTCGCACTGTTCCAGCTGAATACGGATCTGTTTCAGTCGGTCAGAAGCATCATCCTTGACTTCTCCGGCGGAATCGATACAGTTTTCGATCTTTTCAAAAACATGATCGTTTGTCGAAATCGAATCGGAATAGTCGCAGATGGACAGTTCATGATTGTATTTGGCAAAGAGTTTTGCGATACGTTTGCAGTGATGATGAAAAACCAGGACTTTCTTCAGTTCCTGTCCTGTCAGCATCATGTTTTTATCGGCTTTCTCCAGCAGAGAGGATACATTCTCAATTCCATCGAAGCTGATTAGAAAACCTTCATTCAGAAGTTTCAGAGCTTCCCTTGTTTCAGTGATCTTTTTTCTTATCTGCAGCGGATTAAAAGAGACCTCTTCATTGAGAATGAGGTCTTTTGCTTCTTTGATTGCTGCACTTCTACAGATCTGTTGTTTGATGACATCCAGATCCAGATTAGAGTAATCGCCCATCAGAACGACTCCAGCCACTTCTGGAATTCTTCCCGATAGCTTTCGATGTCGAATCCTGCCGGTTTATCGTTCAGGCTTCCGCTGGTGATTTTTTCTGAAACGAAGGTCAGAGCGGACTTGGAGAAACTGCTGATATACTTTAGAGCGGAATGTTCGATGGCATCCTTGCCGTTTTTAAACAAAGGCAGTCCCAGAAGCATCGTAATTGCCAGAGAGACGATCGTCGCATTGAATATGCCTGTGATACATCCCAGCGTCTGGTTGAAACCGCCCAGTACAGGAATCTTGTTGATGGATTTCATCAGAATGGAAATGAAGATGTAAAGGACCTTCAGCATCAGGAAGATGATCAGAAAATAGGCAATGATGTTGACAGTCTGATTAAGATCTATCAGCTTGTTCAGCATCATCGTTTCCGTACTGACCTTGTTCAGGTCGATCAGAGGAAACACTTTCGCAAAGACCGGCGATGCGAACCATGCGGCTATGAGTGCCAGAACAGTATAAACCATGTTTACGAGTTCATATAAAAAACCTTTATGGTAGCCGATAATAATAAAAGCCAGATAGATCGCCGCAATCAGGATAGAAATGTAAATAAAATAGTTCTCAGGTATTGTCATAAATAAATTTTATCGCATTTATCAATATTCGCCAACTTTGTTATACTTATTGTATGAGCAATTTTTCTTTCCGTCTGGATGAAGACAAGATCGCCAGGATCAAGGAAACATTCAAGGAATACATTCGACCGAACAACAACGAGTATATCGATACTTTTATTCAGAAAGATGATCTGACGATTACGATATACAAGACCAGAAAAGTCGTATTTCAGGGAAACGATGCCTTTTTTTATGCTTCCGCCTATCTGGATCCGGTAAAGAAAAGACAGGCAGGATCGGATGAAGTCGGTAACGGAGACGCTTTCGGACCTATCGTCGTATGTGCAGCGATCGTGGAGGAGGAAGACTACCCTTATATCGAGGAGAACCACATTACTGATTCCAAGCAGCTGAGCGATGTCTATATCCGCAAAATAGGCAAGGAACTGATGGAGAGGTTCAAGCATTCCCTTCTGATCCTGGACAATGAGAAATACAATCAGGTCCATTTAAACAATAATCTGAATGCAATCAAGGCCAAGATGCACAACAAGGCCTATCTGAACATGAAACAGAAAGGCTACGATATTCCTGCCGCAGCCTATGTAGATCAGTTCTGCAAGGTCGAAGACTACTACCGCTATCTGTTCGATGAGCCGGAGATCTACCATGATCTGATCTTCGAAACAAAAGCAGAAGAGAAATACCCTGCCGTAGCGATCGGATCGATCATCAGTCGTTACGCCTTCCTGCTGCAGATGGATCAGATGGAGAGGAAATTCAACATGGTCTTCCCGAAAGGCTCTTCCGATACAGAACAGATCGCAAAAACGACTGAAGAGTTTGTAGAAAGATATGGTAAGGAAAGACTGAAACTGGTAGCGAAGCTTCATTTCAAGAATTTTGACGCATACCGGTGATAGTATATTGATGAATATAAGAAAGGAACGGATATGAAACTAAAAGACGCTTATTTTTATACATTAAGAGAAGATGCCCGCGATGAGGATTCCGTCAGCGGAAATCTGCTGGTAAAGGCCGGCTATATTAAAAAAACCTCCGCTGGAGTCTATATGCTGCTTCCACTGGGCTTAAGAGTTCAGAACAAGATCGAAGAGATCATCCGCAGACATATGAATGCCACTGGTGCGCAGGAAGTCAAAATGCCTGCCCTGATTGCGGCAGAGTATTATGAAGAATCCGGAAGAATGAAGGGTTTTGGCCCTTCTATCTTCAAACTGAAGGATAGAAACGACAAGGACATGGTTCTTGGCCCGACACATGAAGAACTTTTTGCCTATGCTGCAAAATCCATGATCCGTTCCTATAAGAACATGCCGTTCAATCTTTATCAGTTCCAGACGAAATACAGAGATGAACCGAGAGCCCGTTTCGGACTGGTTCGTGTAAAAGAGTTTGTCATGAAAGATGCCTATTCTTTTGATAAAGATGAAACCGGTCTGGATGTATCCTACCAGAAGATGTTCGATGCCTATAAGAAATCGTTTGACGAGATCGGCATCAACTACAGGATCGTAAAGGCCGATA
>JAFZQL010000059.1 GCA_017620435.1 Erysipelotrichaceae bacterium | reverse complement strand
CCCTGAACAATTACCTGATACAAAACGGCAGGATACAGAGGTTTAAACTGGGTGATAAGCAGGGAACCCTGCTGATCTCAAAACATGAGAACACGATCTCCTACAACCGGAATCTGGACTATGTGGCCAACTACAGCGATGCCGTGACGCTGCTTCTGATCATTGACGACATCAGCCGGAAATACTTTACCTCCGATACGTCCTGGCTCTGGGATATCAGTTTTGAGATCCTGAGAAGTGAGAACGTGAAGAAGATCATCATTGCCGGGAAGTACATTAGCGACGTTGCGGTACGGCTGGAAAATGCCGGAATAGACATGGAGAAAGTCATTCTGCGCAGAGGTATCGAGACAGCCGTTTCCTGCCTGCGTTTTAAGTCGGAGGGAGATCTGTTTGTGATGACCTGCTTCTCTGATGTGGCAAAATTCCTGAAAGAGGTTGAAACACTGTAATATGAGGATCCTGCATCTTTATCCGAATCTGATGAATCTGTACGGCGATCATGCGAATGTCGATCTTTTGTGCCGTCATCTGAAAGATCAGGGCATTCCTGTCGTCGTAGACAGAAGAGAAGTAGAAGATACGATCAACCTGATGCAGTACGATTTCATCTACATGGGATCGGGTACGGAAGAAAAGCAGCTGGTTGCCCTGAAGGATCTGATCCGCTATCAGCAGTATCTTTCTCTGTACGTTGAAAGCGGGAAGACCGCTCTGTTTACCGGCAACGCGATGGAACTGCTTGGGGCTTCCATTGATGGAAACAAGGCTCTGGGCATTCTTGATTTCACGGTAGAAACAAAAGAGAAGCGTTATACCGGAGATGTGATCGTCAGAAATCCGTCCATCGGCGAAGTCGTTGGCTTCATCAACAAGTCTACGCTGATCTCCGGCGGAGAAGAATACAAACTCTTCGACTATGAATTCAGGGAAGCCTCGCTTGCGGACAACAGCTATGAAGGCTATCACTACAAGAACCTGTACGGTACGCATATCATCGGCCCGGTCCTGGTAAAGAATCCGGAATTCATGAAAGAGATCGTCAGGATGTTCTGCACGCAGGTATATCAGGATATCCCTTATCCTTATGAAGAAGAAGCCTACCGGACAACACTTCAGGAACTGAAGAAAAGAAAATAAACAGGACCAGATACGGTCCTGTTCGTGCAATTAACGGAAAGGAGTACTTATGCAGATAAGACTGGACGAAGTCATAACGGCGATCGACGAGACCGATGTCGATACGCAGTTCTACTACTATATCCCGGAAGAGAGGATCATTACAAAGGATGATGATTCCTTGAATGAAAAACAGCTCATTCCGCTTCCTTCCCATAAACAGATCGACGACTACGGAACGATGAAAAGGTTCATTGAAGATCTGACGGATGAAGAGGCGCAGGGCTGGCTTTCAGAAAGCATCAAGGGAAGCGGCGCATTCAGAAGATTCCGTATGACCCTGGACAGATTCGGTCTGACGGAAAGATGGTACGATTATCTGGATGCCGCCCATGAAAGCGTTGCGATCGACTGGTGCGAGTATTACGGAATAGAATATCTGAACGGAAATGAACTGTATGCGGATAAGGAAGCGTTCCAGCCGAAACAGAACGACAGCGTTTCTTCAAAACACAATTACCGCTTCATTACGATCGATGAGGACAACGTTTACGGTCTGGTCTATTTGTGTTCCGATTTCAGGAAGACATTAGCGAAACTGAAGGGAAATACCGTGACCGCCGATGTCGATGACATGCTGGAGGAACTGCGGTATTATCTGAAACGTTCCTATCCGGTATTTGCGATATCGGATAACGGGAAGTATGTCGCGTATGCCGTCTGCCGGATCGAAGATGATGTCGTATGGCTGGAATCCATCTATGTCCGTCCGGAATACAGAAGAAAGGGCATCGGAAAGATGCTGCTGGACAGAGCCCAGAGCATAGCTGAAGAACACGGCAACGATACGTTGTATCTGTATGTTCATCCAAACAACGATACGATGCTGAATTTCCTGAAAACCAACGGTTACGATGTCCTGAATCTCATCGAGATCAGAAAAGCCTATCCAGATGAAAAGACGGAAACATCTTATACAATAGGGGATCACGAATACAGATATTAAAAGAGCCTTGAGGCTCTTTTTTAACGGTTGCAGTTGATTGAATGCGGGATGTAGAGTTCTTCCAGATAATCGATGTCTTCCTGCGACAGTTTTACATTGAAACAGTTCATCGCGTCGTCCAGGTATTTCTCTTTGGTGATGCCGATGATCGGCGCATCGACGTTCTTCGCAAACTGCCAGGCCAGACAGATGTTGGTCATGGAACATCCGTATTTTTCTGAAAGATCGTAGACTCTTAAGGCGATCGCCCTGTCCATCTCCTCAGTTCTGTCGTATCTGGTGCCTTCTTTGCTGTCGAGCTGATATCGGATGGAATCGGCTGCCCAGTCTTTTCTTGCCAGTCTTCCTGCAGCGAACGGAGCGAAAGAAGTTCTTGACACGTGGAACTGATCGGCAACAGGGATCAGATCTCTTTCATCTTCGCGGTAGATCAGCGAATAATGATTCTGCAGGGTCGTAAAAGGCTGATAGCCCAGTTCCTTTGCCTTGTAGCAGTATTCCGCAAACTGGTAGCCGTACATCGCACTTGCGCCGTAATAACGGATATGGCCCATCCCGACTTCTTCGTTCAGCGCCTTCAGCGTGTTTTCTACCGGCGTATCGTAGTCGAAACGGTGCAGGACCAGAATATCGATGTAGTCCGTATCCAGACGTTTCAAAGAGTTCGCAACCTCTCTGTGTATCGCTTCTTCGGAAAGCTTTCCTTCGTTGAAGTAGCACTTCGTGGTAATGACGATTTCGTCCCGCCTGAAGTTTTTGATCGCTCTTCCCAGGTATTCTTCTGAAGAACCATTGGAGTAGTTGTTGGAGGTATCGAAAAAGTTGATTCCGTATTCATGGGCCTTGAGGATGATTTTTTCCGAATCCTCGTAGTTTAAAGTCCACTGATACTGCCCCCGGTCAGGTTCGCCAAACGACATACATCCCAGGCAGAGTCTTGATACGGTCAGATCTGAATTCTTTAATTTCACGTATTCCATGCTTTCATTATAGGATAATTTGATAAAATTAGAGTATGATACTGAGATATGATCCCGATGATCTGAAAAACAGAAAGAAAACAGAACTGAAGGATGAAAACGATCATACCGTCTTCTGGAGCATCTATGATTTTGCTTTCAAGTACCGTACCAGGATTTTTGATGGGGAAGACAATGAGCTGGGATATGTTCAGCTGGATGTGGGAAAGCCTGATCCTGATGTTGTTTTTTATGACAGTCAGGACAGGATACTGGGCCACATGATCAAGGAAGAAGACCATTATCTGATCCTGCCTGAAAGAACAATATTCCATGGAAACGGCAGCGAAGGACAGATCCCGGGCATCATGATGATTACAAACGGCGAACTTGAGATAGAAAAAGAAAGCAATCTGCTTCAATGCGTGATGGTTCTTTACGCATCGGTAGAGATCGCAAGAGGAGAAGAAGAATGAAAAAGAGCGAATTCAGTTTCCGTTCATCAGGCGACATGGCCGACATCAGAGCCGTGAAGTATGTTCCTGAGAAGAAGGCCTGTGCCATTCTGCAGATCACGCATGGCATGGATGAATTCATCGACCGTTACGACGGATTTGCGGAATATCTCTGCGACAGAGGTTTCCTGGTGACGGGAAACGACCATCTTGGACATGGCGGCTCTGTCAGTTCAAAGGATGACTGGGGCTACTTCGGCGATAACGGCAACCGCGTCCTGCTGGATGACATGTACAAGCTAACGGAGACAGTCAAAAAAGAATATCCCGGCGTTCCGTATTTCCTGATGGGACATTCCATGGGTTCTTTCTATGCCAGACAGTACATCGCGGAACATGGCGATGAACTGGATGGAGCCATTATCATGGGAACGGGTTTTGAACCTCCATACAAGCTGAAAGCGGCGATGCTGATGTGCAAAGTCATTGCCGCAATTAAAGGCTGGAGACACCGCAGCAATCTGGTAAACAGCCTCGCTTTCGGTGCCTACAACAAGCGCTTCGAACCTGCGAGAACGCCTTCCGACTGGCTGACCAAGGACGAGAAGATCGTCGACTGGTACCGCAGTGAGCCGAGATGCACCTTTGTCTTTACCTTAAACGGCTACTACAACATGTTTACGGGGATCCTGAGACTGCACGACAAAGAACTGATGAACAAGGTCCCGAAAGACCTGCCGCTCTTCTTCGTATCGGGGCAGGAGGATCCGGTCGGATCTTTCGGAAAGGAAGTAGAGAATTCCGTCGCATACATGAAAGATCTGGGAGTCAAGGACGTCAGACTGAAGTTGTATCCCAACGACCGCCACGAGATCCTGAATGAAACGGACAAAGAAACCGTGTACGAGGATCTCTACAGCTGGCTGACAGAAATCATGAACAGAAAATAAAACTTGCTTAGGCAAGTTTTATTCTTCTACATGTTCGATACCTTGAGAGATGATGTTGTAGACGTGATCATCAGCCAGAGAGTAGTAGATCGTTTTTCCTTCTCTGCGGTTTTTGATGAGTTTACTGTTTTTCAGTATTCTTAACTGATGGGAGATGGCCGACTGGTTCATGTTCAGCAGATCGGCGATTTCCGTTACGCTTCTTTCGTTTTCAATCAGGCAGTAGAGTATTCTGATCCTGGTGGAATCGGAGAAGTTCTTGAACAGTTCCGCTACATCGTACAGCGTGTTGTCGTCTGTATGTTTCATGACGGTTTCCTCACTCTTAAGGCTCTGATTGCATTGATTACGGCAATCACCATGACACCGACATCCGCGAAGACCGCCAGCCACATGTTGGCGATACCGAAGGCGCTCAGGATCAGACATACGATCTTGACGCCGATCGCAAACCAGATATTTTCATAGACGATACGCATGCACTTGGAAGCGATGCGGATGGCCTGAGCGATCTTCAGAGGATCGTCGTTCATCAGCACGATATCCGCAGCTTCGATGGCTGCATCCGATCCCAGAGATCCCATTGCAATGCCGACATCAGCCAGGGCAATGACTGGTGCATCGTTGATGCCGTCTCCGACAAAAGCAAGCGTTTCTCCGTCCTGCTTTTCTTTCAGCAGTTTTTCAACGGCGGAGACTTTGTCCTGCGGAAGCAGTCTGGCATAGACCTGATCGATATTCAGTTTTTCCGCTACGCTTAGGGCGGTTTTTTCTTCATCTCCCGTCAGCATGACCGTCTTTCTGACACCAAGACGTTTCAGTTCCCTGATGGCCTGGAAGGAAGTTTCCTTGATCCGATCGCCGATATGGATATGACCCTTGTATTCGCCATCGATTGCCAGATGTACGATCGTGCCTTCATCATGACATTCTTCAACTTCGATCTGATGATCGGCCATCAGTTTCTCGTTTCCTACCAGGACGCTCTTATGATCAACTATTGCACTGATTCCTTTTCCGGCAATCTCCCTGACGGATTCAATACGTTCTTTATCGATCTCTTTGCCGTATTCTCTGACGATCGACTTTCCGATCGGATGGTTCGAATAGGCTTCCGACAGGGCGGCATATTCCAGCAGTTCTTCTTTTGAAAAACCGCTGTTGTGGATCGTAGTGACTTCAAAGACGCCCAGCGTTACCGTTCCGGTCTTGTCAAAAGCGACATATTTCGTCTTCGACAGAACTTCGATATAGTTGGAACCTTTCACCAGAATTCCCGCACGGCTCGCTCCGCCGATCCCGGCAAAGAAAGTCAATGGAATGGAAATCACCAGGGCACAAGGGCAGGAAATGACCAGGAAAGTCAATGCCCTGAAGATCCAGGTGGACCAGGTCCATGGACCGTTCTGAATGAAACGGATATAAAGCACCGGAAGTACAGTCAGAGCCAGAGCACTGTAGCAGACAGCCGGCGTATAGTAACGTGCGAATTTGGAAATGAAGTCTTCGGACTTCGACTTGTTGCTGGTGGCGTTCTCAATGAGATCAAGGACTTTTGACACGGTCGATTCGCCGAAGTTTTTCGTCGTCCTGACCCTGATCAATGAAGTCAAGTTGATGCATCCGCTGATGACTTCATCTCCTTCTTTGACGTCTCTAGGCAGAGATTCTCCCGTCAAAGCACTGGTGTTCAGGGATGTTTCTCCTTCACATACGATTCCATCCAGAGGGATCTTGTCTCCCACCTTGACCGTGATCACTTCACCGATTCCAATCTCATTCGGATCAGCTTTGATCAGTTCGCCGTCTCTCTCGATCCAGGCATAGTCCGGACGGATATCCATCAGTTTGGCGATGTTCTTTCTGGACTTGCCTACGGCATAAGACTGGAACCATTCGCCGATCTGATAGAACAGCATGACGGCAACGCCTTCCTGGTATTCGCCCAAGGCAATGGCTCCCACCGTAGCGATCGCCATCAGGAAGTTCTCGTCAAAAGCTTCACGGTTTTTGATGCTCTTAAGAGCTTTCTTGAGAATATCGTATCCTACGATGAAGTAGGGGATCATGTACAGGACGAATTCCAGACGCTGATCCTCGATCTTTACAAGCCTAAGAAGCGCCAGCAGTACCAGACAGATCAGGATCCGGATCAGATTCCTTTTCTGTTTTTTGCTCATAAATAGATCTCGCAGTCTTCTTCGACTTTCTTGCAGTTCTTTAATACTTCTTTCATGACTGTCTTATCGTCGGCGCTTTCCTCAAATTCCACAGTCATTTTTAAGGTCATGAAATTCACGACGGCATCCTTGACGCCGGCAGTCTTTTTCGCTGCCTCTTCCATTTTGTTGGCGCAGTTCGCGCAGTCTACTTCGATTTCATATGTTTTCTTCATAATCGTATCTCCTTAATGAATATATGAACATCTGTTCATATGTATTATACAATTGTCTTACCGCAAAAGCAATACTGTGTTAGAATATTCTTTGTTATGAATATGTTTGATTATCTGGAGCTGTATCAGGAGCGATCCTTCAAAGAGGAACCTTTTAACGATACCGACAACATGCTGCTGTCGCAGGTCGTCTATGTGCCTTTTGACCAGCTGGTTCAGGAGAAAAAGAAGATCACGATGGCGGATGCCTATGAAGAACTGAAGGAAGTCTATGACGGTCTAGATCCCGACTACTACCGGAATGTGGAGGCATTGAGCTATGAGGTGCTGAAACGGATGGGACAGAGCAGACGCTTCGGACAGTGTCTGATGCATCACTACGTTTCCCGCCGCAGCAAGGCGACAAGCGAACAGTTTGCGGTCATGATGATCGACCTGCCGGACAATACGACAGTCGTTTCTTTCCGGGGAACGGATGATACTCTGATCGGCTGGAAGGAAGATCTGATGCTTTCCTACAGAGACATTCAGAGCCAGCTGGAGGCTGTAGCATATGTTAGACGCAACTGTTCGATCTTCCGGAAATACCGTTTTATCGGTCATTCCAAGGGAGGCAACCTGGCGATCTATGCGGCCGTCCACTGCGGTTCCCTGATAAGAAGAAACATCATTCAGATCATCTCCAACGACGGTCCGGGGCTTAGACCCGGCTCTTATGATTCCAGAATCTATCAGAAGATCGCACAGCGCTACAGTCTGATCGTTCCGGAAAAAGACGGAGTAGGGACCATCTATGAGATCGCTCCGAAAAAGACCGCTGTTCTGACTTCGACCCGGAACATGGTGCTTTCACACAGCATGATCACCTGGCAGGTAGATGGAAACAGGCTGATTCCTGCCGACCGGGTAAGATACGAGACCGGTCTCAACCGGAAGGCGATCCTGCAGTTTCTGAATGAAACCACCGCAAAACAGAGAGAGGTCTTTGTGAAAGAGCTCTTCGACTGTTTCGATGATGCCGGGATCCATACGGTATCGCAGCTTTCTTCTGGCGGTGTGCCGCTGTTTATCAGGATTCTGAAAGAAATGTCGGAGATGAACAGCGAAGCCAAGGGGATTGCGGTCAAGATGTTCCAGTCTTATTCCGAGATTCTACAGAGAGACTTTTCCGACCAGGTCATCAAGAAAAAAGACAGTTTAAAGTCCAAGGCGTTTGCCGCAGGAAATACCGTATCCGAAATCGTCGGCGAACGCAACCCGTTCCATAAAAAGAAGAAGGATGACCTTCCTGTCGGAACGGATGAAAAAACGGAAGAATTATAGTAGAATTAAAACATTATTACAGGGGGGCTGTTATGAAAGACAGATTCGATGCGACATACCTGAAAGACCTTGATTCGATGCATTACATTATGCCATTCATGTTTCCGGACAGATGCGACAACCAGGCCTATTTCACTTTCCAGATCGATCTGACCAATCTGGAAAAGTATCTGAAGAAGAAAAACAAAGACAATCCGGACTACAGATACAACATGTATCAGTGTATCGTTACGGCAGTCCTGAAGACCATTTCGCTCAGAAGCAAGCTTTCGATGTTCATTCACGACAAGAAGATGTACAAGAGGAATGAAGTATCGGCCGCATTTACGGTGAAACAGGAATTCAAGGATGACGGCGGCGAAGTACTGGCTTTCATTCATTCCAAGCCGGAATGGAACATCGATGATGTCCATGATGAACTGAGAAGACAGCTGCTGAAGCTCAAGAGCAAGGGCTATGTCGATGAGACCACGGGTTTCATGGATAAATTCAACAAACTTCCGAAATTCATTTCTAGTCCTATCCTGGAACTGTTCTGCTGGCTGGAGAAGAAATCCATGCTTCCGAAAGCCCTGATTGAAACGGATCCGTATCATTCCTCCGTCGTACTGGCCAACCTCGGCTCCATCGGTCTGCCGGAAGGCTACCATCACCTGACTAACTGGGGAACCACCTCGATGTTTGTGGTCGTAGGACAGAGCGGAAGGATGCCTTTCTACAAGGATGACAAGGTCGAATTCAGGGACGGCGTCAAGCTGGGATTTACGATCGATGAAAGGATCGCCGATGGCTACTATTTCTCCAAATCGATCAAGATCATGCAGCTGCTGCTGGAAGAGCCGGAACTGCTGGAAAGACCGCTGAACGAAAAGCTCTCCGATGAACTCTGGCAGAAAATCAATATGAAATAAAAAACACCTTAGGGTGTTTTTCTTATGTTTCTCTAATCGAATAGATGCAGCCGCAGTAGTTCTGGTGATACAGATCCAGTTCAGCGTTCATCCGGTCGTTCATCGTGATCCCGTCGCCTTTCTTGAAGTCGGCATGCAGGTAGGTGACGCCGGGATACTTTCGTTCCAGCTCTTCGCCGATCTCGTTGAGCCAGTCGGCATTCTTTCGGTTGGATATCGACATGACAGTCGTGCAATACTCGTAGCCGTGTTTCTGTGCGTACCGGAAGGTTTCCTCCATTCGCATCTCATAGCACATCCTGCACCTTTTTCCGCCTTCCGGTTCATCCTTTAAGGCAGAGAGCTTTTTCGTATAGTTTTCATTGTCGTATTTGTCGATGATCAGCCTGATGGAATCGTCGTGCAGATAGTTCAGGTATGTTTTTAAGGCGTTCAGTCTTCTCTCAAACTCTTCATACGGATAGATGTTGGAGTTGGAGAAGAAGACTGTGATCCTGAAATACTGCCGGAGGTATTCCAGAGGATATACGGAACATACCCCGCAGCAGATGTGGATCAGCAGTTCCGGTCTTCCTTTCAAAGCACTGATCTGGGCGATCTGTTTCTGATAGTTGTTCATTGCTGATTGGATTCTTTGACATGCAGCTTCTTGAACTGCATCGACAGCTCGGTAATGTCGTCGAACTGTTCGTTTCCTTCATAGAAGGCATCGACTTCTTCCTTGATCCTGTTGCACAGATCTCTGGCGTTCAGGCCGATGCATCTGTTGGCGCATTCTTTCAGTCTGTCGTCGCCGTAAAGCTCATGATCAGTATTGGTTGCTTCGGTAACGCCGTCGGTATACAGGAAGAGCTCATCACCCGGCTGAAGCACGGTCGACTGTTCCTTGTAGACGATTCCTTCGATGCCTCCAAGAACGAATCCCGCAGGACCTTGGAGATATTCGAAGCTGCCGTCCTTTCTTCTGATCAGCGGTCTGTTATGTCCGGCATTCACATACTTCATCTCACCGGTATTAAGGTTCAGGAATGCCATCCAGGCAGTCACGAACATGTCGGCATCGTTTCCTTCGCACAGCTGGTAGTTGGCGTTGGTAAAGATATCGGAAAGAGAGATGTTGTTTTCGGCATAGGTCTTGAGGATGGTCTTGGCCCTCATCATGAACAGCGAGGCAGGGATTCCTTTTCCCGCCACATCCGCAACCAGAAAGACCAGAATATGATGCCTGATCTGATAGAAATCGTAGAAGTCTCCGCCGACTTCCTTGGCCGGATCCATCAGTGCATAGATCTCGTATTCTTCTCTGTCCGGGAAGATGGAAGGCAGGGCAGAAGACTGTATCTGTCCGGCGTACTTTAGTTCGTTGTCGATTCTCTGATTCGCTTCGGCGATGAAGTGCTTCAGGGAGGCGACCGTCGTATTGATGCCGTCGGAGAGAGAACTGAATTCCTTGTTGATCCGGATATTGATTTCGTTGTCCAGATTTCCTGCCGTGATCTCTGCCAGCGTATCGTTGATCTTCTGAATGTTGTTGACGATCAGAAGCTTGATGATGAAATAGATCGCTACGAATAGCGCACCGAAGATAGAGGATTCCAGGAACAGGTTCAGATAGATGGAAAGTTTTTTGGAAAAATCCGCTTCGATTGCCGGAAGGGTCGCATAGATCTTGAAACCTTCCGTACTGGTAAACATGTAATAGTAGTCTTCATCGTTGATCCTGGCCCGGTAAACGGTGTATTCTTCGGTTCCGTTGGGATCCAGTTCGACCCGGTATTCTCCGTTTTCGACATCCGTGTTGTTCAGGGAGTTGGAAACGACATTTCCTTCACTGTCGAAAATCAGGATGTTTCCGCCTTCGCCGATATGACGGTAGATGGCGACATTTTTCAGTCTTTCGCTGAGATCTTCCCGGAATTCCTTTTCCCCGTAGGCGACCTGGACAAATCCGCTGTCGATCGCAATACCGGAATACTTGTGCATGATGCTTCTGTCTTTGGCCATAGGCTGGTATTCCTGAACATAGTATTCTGTTCCTTCCAGCAGGCAGAGGAATTCCTTGGACTGCTCTCCGGAAGCCATGTCGAAGCCGATGTTTTCTTCTTCACTGGAAGCGGTTATGATTCCGTTCTCATCGATGATGTCGATTTCGGAAACGTTGAAGCGTTTCTTCATCTCTTTCAGATCGGAATCAGGGAAAAGACTGATCTCGTCCACGACGACCCTGTTGATGCTTAAGAGCGTTTCATCGGACTGGGATTTGACATCCGCCACCGCATCAAGGATGTTCATTCTAAGCAGCTCATCCGTTTCTTTCTCCGATATCTCGTTCTGCAGCACCAGAGTAAAAACGGTACTGGTAATAAAACCGATCAGAACGATATAGATCAGGATCTTCTGGAACTGCAGGGAAAGCGTCTGCTGCTTTTCCCAGGTCCGGGATTCAGAATTTACGCTTTCGATCAGGAATACGGTAAAGGAAACGGCGATCGCATTGAGAAAGATCATCGGCACGGAACAGGCTTCCACATACTGGAAAGCTGTTTTGACGTCGGTCATGTTCGTAAAGAAGATCATCAGCATGTGGATGACTTCGCAGATGACGCCAATGATGAAGCCGTGGCTCCAGTCAGGGATCCTGTCGTCGAATAGATTCCTCTTCAGGAAAGCGCCGATAATGCCGGTAAGACAGGTTGAAATGGAACAGGCGAGTCTGGTATAGTAGCCTCCGCCCCAGTAGACGCAGAACCATCTTTCGATGCCGCCGATGAATCCGGCGATCAGACCGGCAGGAGCACCAAAGATCAGGGCTGCACAAAGCGGAGCGGCATCTCTGACGTTGATGATGGCACCGTTGAACGGAACGCCGAACTCGGTAGAACAGATGGCGATGATGCCGAAAACGATACCGGCGATCACCTGTTTCTTCCTATAGGAAAGGGACTGCATCTTTTTACTCTGGAAAAGAGAATGCAGTACGAGGCTGACGATAACGGGTATGATTGCGATGATGATCAGTGATTTCATATGTGTTGCCTTGCTGATGTTTTATTCGTTGTCGATAAACATGGAATCTCCAAAGGAGAAGAAACGGTATTTGTTTTCTACGGCGACTTTATAGGCGTTCAGGATCATTTCTCTGGTACATTCTGCCGCGATCATCATGATCAGCGTGGACTTCGGCAGATGGAAATTGGTGATCTGACAGTCTATGGCCTTGAATTCATAGGGCGGATAGATGAAGATGGCGGTATCTCCCGAGCACTCCCGGAACTCGCCGAAACGATTCATGATGGTTTCCAGGGTCCTGGTTGAAGTCGTTCCGACGGCGATGATCCTTCTTCCTTCCTTCTTCGCCAGATTCAGTCTTTCTGCCGTTTCTGCGGACATGGAGTAGTGTTCTGAATGCATCACGTGGTCTTCGATGTTGTCTTCCTTGACCGGCTTGAATGTACCCAGTCCGACATGCAGAGTGACATCCAGGACTTCGACGCCTTTTTCCTTGATCCTATCTGTCAGCTCTTCCGTAAAATGCAATCCTGCGGTAGGGCAGGCGGCTGAGCCGTCGATCCGGGCATAGACGTTGTTGTAGCGGTCCTTGTCCTTCAGTTTTTCATGGATGTAGGGAGGCGTAGGCATCAGACCGATCTCGTTGAGTACTTCCAGGAAGATTCCCTGGCAGTGCATATGGAAAATGCGGATGCCTTCTTCTTTTCTTTCGATACATTCTCCATAGAGTTTGTCGGAGAATTCGATGATCGTTCCGGTCTTGATCGCCTTGGCGTTGCCGCACAGACATTCGCAGATATCGCCTTCGATTTTCAGGATCAGAACTTCGACCCTGGCTCCCGTATCTTTCTTTGTTCCGTAGAGACGGGCAGGGATGACCTTGGAATTGTTGCGTACCAGAACATCTCCCGGCTTCAGGTAGTCGATAATGTCGTAGAAATGTCTGTGTTCGATCTCTCCGGTATTCTTGTGCAGGACCAGAAGTCTTGAATTATCTCTTTTTTCTGTAGGATGCTGGGCAATCAGCTCTTCCGGCAGTTCAAAATCAAAATCGCTGAGTTTCATCAGAAACCTCTCTCATCAAAACCGTAACGGCCGAGTATTTCTTCTTTGTATTCCATGAATCTGTCTTCCGCGATTGCTTCCCGGATGCCTTCCATCAGACGCAGCAGAAAACGCAGGTTATGGATCGACATCAGTCTGTTTCCCAGCCCTTCCTCATTTCTGAACAGGTGGTTCAGATAGGCTTTGGTGTAGTTCCGGCAGCATTCGCAGTCGCATTCCGGATCCAGCGGAGTGAAGTCGTCCTTGTAGATGTTTTTCTTGATATTGATCCTTCCCTGGGAAGTCATGAGTGTTCCATGTCTGGCGATCCTGGTAGGCAGTACGCAGTCGAACATGTCGACACCTCTTTCCACAGCTTCCAGGATATCGTTGATCGCTCCGATGCCCATTTCGTAACGCGGCTTGTCTTCCGGCAGATACGGCAGGGTATCATCCAGCATCTTATAGTGCGTCTCTTTCGATTCTCCCACCGAAGTTCCTCCGATCGAATAGCCGTCGAAATCCATCGCCACCAGCTTTTCGGCACAGTACTTTCTTAAATCGGGATACTCCGAACCCTGAACCACGCCAAACAGCGCCTGGTTCTTTCTCGTATGGGCATCCTGTCCGCGTTTTGCCCATCTCAGTGTCCGATCGACGGAATCTTTCGCGTATTCGTATGTGCTTGGATACGGGATACACTCATCGAACGAGATCGCGATATCCGAACCGATGGCTTCCTGGATATGAATGGAGTCTTCCGGCGACATGAAAAGTCTGCTTCCGTCCAGATGGGACTTGAAAGAAACGCCTTCCTCCTTGATCTTCCTGGAATCCGCCAGAGAAAAAACCTGGAAACCGCCGCTGTCGGTCAGGATCGGACCGTCGTAGTTCATAAACGAATGGATCCCTCCGGCCTTGATCAGCGTCTCGGGACCCGGCCTGAGCCAGAGATGGTAGGTGTTCCCCAGGATGATCGAAGCGCCGATCGCCTCGATATCATCGGATGACAGGAACTTCACGGTTGCCTGCGTTCCTACAGGCATAAAAACCGGCGTTTCCACCGTTTTACCGAAAATGTGAAGCTTTCCTAAACGGGCCTTACAGCCCTTGTCCTGATGGATCAGTTCATAAGAAAACCCGGGGTTTTTCATATCTATAATCATAACATATACATGCTATACTAAAGTTATGAAATCAAAAGAACTGAAAACCTACAATCTCCCTGCGGATGACCTGCTGATCAGCCGTATCGATGCCAAACCCAACATCATATTCCTGTTTCTGATGCTGCTTGGTTTTCTTTCTTTTCTGTTTAAGATCCCGAATCTCTATGGAATCATGATGATCGTAACAGCCATCCTTGCCATGGCCTACATGCCAAGAGTCGTAATGATCGAGTTCTATCAGGATTATCTTGTTTTATATAACCGGGCGGATAAGAAGAACTGTTTTCTGATCTACTATGAAGATGTTGCTTCCTGGTACTACAAGTGGGGTACAAGGGATTATCTGTATATTGAACTGAAGGACGGTACAACGGAAAGACTGGAGGCTTTCTCCAAGACGCTGTTCGAGAGCTCCATGAACCGTTTTCTGAAAGAGAAACATCTGAAAGGAAACAGATGAGAGTTACAGCCATCGATTTTGAAACAGCCAATGCCGGCAGCGCTTCTGCCTGTTCTTTAGGCATCGCCATCTATGAAGAAGGGGAAATACTGGACAACTTCGAATGGTATTTCAAGCCCCATTACCGCTACAACTATTTCACCAACACGCATATCCACGGCATCTATCCGGAAGATGTCGAGAATGAACAGGAATTCGTCTATTACTACGAAGAACTCTGTCAGATCCTGGAAGGAAGCATCGTTGTCGCGCACAACGCTTTATTTGATGTGGGCGTACTCAATGCGGTATGCGACGTCTACGGTCTGGATCACATTCCGTTCGATTTTCTGGACACCGTATCCATCTCGAGAAGAGTCTACCCGGAACTGTACAATCACCGTCTGAATACGGTAGCTGAATACCTGAATGTCGATCTTTCCCATCACAACGCCAAGTCGGATTCCTTTGCCTGTCTGATGATCCTGCTTAAGGCCATGGAAGCCTACAGGTGCTATGAAGTTGAAGACTTCTTACAGAAGACAGGAATCTGTCTCAAAACAAACATGTAAAAATTTTCATATCTGAAAATATTTACAATACTCTTTTATTATGTTATATTAGTTATGTTTTGAGGTAGCTGAGTTATGAAAGAGTTTGAAAACAATGCTTATTTCTGGCAGAAGGTAGATACATTGTATTCTTCCGGCGATTTTAAGTTGACAAACAAAAAGGGCAGCGTTCACAAGATGTATCCTTCTTTGAACTATCCCTGCGATTTTGGCTATGTCAAAACCTTAAACAGCGACAGTGAAACGCCGATGGAAGTCTTTAAGACACCGCAGGGCAAGAGAGTCGATGCGATCGTTCTTTGTGCCGATATCATCAATAAGCGTTTCGAAGTAAAGGCGCTGGTAGGCGTGAATGATGACGAATGCGAGGAGATACTCCGTTTCCTGAACTGTACCGACTATCAGAAATCGGTCCTGTTGAAAAGAGGAAAGATCATTCCTGCATGGGGCGAGACAGAGTAGCGTAATGCTACTTTTTTCATCGCTTTTAGATTAGAATAGAGTTATGAACAGTATGGAAAAAAAGAAAGAACTGATCATCAATGTTCTCTACATAGCAGTCATCTTCGGCATCATCTATTTCAGCGTGAATTATCTGCTGGGACTGCTGCTTCCTTTTATCATGGGTTTTCTTTTTGCCTATGCGGCTGTCAATGCCAACAAGAGATTCTTTAAGAACGATAAAAAGCTGCACAGAGGCATCACCCTGACGGTCATCTATCTGCTTGTCCTGCTGATCATTATTCTCATCATATCCCTTGGCATCAGCAAGCTTGCCGATTTCATTAAGACGCTTCCTGACTTTTATACGAATACGTTAGAACCGTACATCTCTTCGATGGAAGAGACCATATACGGCGCCGCCTATCAGCTTCCCGGAAACATCCGGGAACTGCTGAAGAATATGACCGACGGCATTTTCGATTCCATCAAGTCCATCCTGTCATCTCTCGTATCGGGAATGGCGAAAGCGACAACTTCAATCATCACCAATGTTCCGCAGGCTCTGGTATCGATCCTGGTGGCGATCACGACCTCTTTCTACATGGTGTTCGACTACGAGAATATCTCCGACTGGTTTACCGCATCCCTGCCTGAAAAGGCTTTGAATGTCTTTTATGAGATTAAGGATTTCTTTGAAAACATTCTGCTGAAAATCTTCGGCTCCTACGCCGCGATCATGGGCATCACCTTTGTAGAACTGTTCATCGGTCTGTCGATCTTCCGTATCTCCAATAGCGGCATGTGGTCTTTCCTCATCTCTTTCCTGGATATCCTTCCGGTGCTTGGTGTCGGAACGGTGCTGATCCCTTGGGGAGTGAGCTGTCTGATCATGGGCAAGCTCGGTTTAGGTATCGAACTGCTGGTACTCTACATCATCATTACCGTGATCCGTAACATCATTGAACCGAAGATGGTAGGAACCAGTCTGGATCTGCATCCTCTGGCTACGCTGATCTCCATGATCGTCGGTGCCAAGATGTTCTCTGCGGTAGGCATGTTCGGATTCCCGCTGGCTTTATCCTTCTTCCGGATGAGGGAGAAAAAACAGGCGCAGTAATGGAATACCATCAGATAGATCCCGTCTATAATAAGCATTCAAAGATCCTGATCCTGGGATCTTTTCCTTCGGTCAAGTCAAGAGAAACGGGATTCTTCTACGGCCATCCGCAGAACCGGTTCTGGAAAGTGACTGCTTCGATTTATGATGAAAAGGTTCCGGAAACGATCGAAGAAAAGAAAGAGATGCTGCTGAGAAACCGTATCGCCTTATGGGATGTCGTTTCATCCTGTGAGATCACGGGTTCTGCCGACAGCAGTATCCGAAACGTCAGAACCAACGATATCAAAAAACTGATCGATGAAACTTCGATCAGCAGGATCTTTGTCAACGGACAGACAGCTCATAGACTGTATCGGAAATATCTGGAAAAACAGCTGGGTATCAAGGCT
>JAFZQL010000058.1 GCA_017620435.1 Erysipelotrichaceae bacterium | reverse complement strand
GACGTAGGATTCAACTCTGTCCGATATCTGCATCCCGCACTCGCTCAAGTATATCGGTTGAAAGAAGGTGACGTTTTCCAGATAGAAACCGGAGATCTTCTTCGGCAGCTTCTTGTCCTTGGATACTCTTAAGATCGCTTCCTTGAATTCTTCCAAAGTCCGGTAGCCGTTGTTTACGCCGTACCTGTCCCACATCGTCTTGATGCTTCCGGAAGTAAAGAAGGCCAGACGTCCGAATCCGACAATTCCCTTCTCATTTCCCTGTCTGTGTTCTTTGTCTTTAGACAGAAAGAAAACGAGGTCTCCTTCCATGAAATCGGAGAAGTTGGTGTTGGTTGAGATGCGCCAGAAGTTGATCGTCTTATGTCTGTTGAGACGATGCAGTTCCAGCATCTTTGAATCTGTGATGTATGCGATTGCTGCCATTTTCTGATTTCATTATAAACTATACCGGCAGAGGATCATACCGGTATGTTCCATCCAGGATCTCTAAAAAGACATCCAGGACGTGCTTGTCCGTGAAGGACGACTTGTCGATGATGTAGATGCCCAGCTCTTCGGACTTGGCATAGATAGACGGATATTTGCGATCCAGTTCTTCTCCCACGCAGAGTACCGGAACGGACAAGGCGTTGCCGAACATGGAGTTGTGGACATAAATTTCGTTGAGGTCTCCGGTGTCGGCTTTCGAAGACTTACAGCTGACAAACAGCAGGCGGTTGTTGCGCATCACCATGCAGTCGATCTCGCAGCGTACCGGCTGAATGTACTTGTCGTCGGAGAAGTCGATCTCGGCGCTCATGATGACGTCATCGAAATATCCGGATTCGCTCAGAACGATATAAAGGTAGTTCTCCAGGAAAGCCCCGGATACGCAGACCATTTCCATCAGTTTTCTGGTCTTGAAGATCAGATAGTTGTCGCGGATCTCAAGCAGGTCGCTGCTCTTCTTGTAGCAGTAGTCGGTCTTGATTTTCTGAATGGCTTCCTGGTCCAGAACGAATCTGGTGGAGCCGGATTGTCTGGAGCTGTTGATGATGGAATTGAGCTTGGTCAGGAAACGGATGAATGCCGCGTAGTTGTCGATGTTGTTTTCTACCAGGTCGATGATGGTTTCTTTGGTTCTGTCGTCGCTTGCGGACTGATGCATGAAGGACTTGATCTCGCCGCCTCTTAGTTTCAGGACATCTTCGATCTTCAGTCGGAATACGTCTTTATACAGTACGCTGTGGGTGCGGTAGTCCTTGACCACGTTCTCTTCGTCGTCGTAATAAATGATCGTGTTCTGTCTGCGGTTGGCTATTTCAAACAGCAGCAGAGACAGATACCTGGCTGCGCCGACATCGATGAAAGATTCGGGATTATCATCCAGGATCTCGTTCAGCTGTTTCTCATCGTCGTTTAAATGGACGAAGCTGATCTTTGCGTCTTCCAGATACTTGCGTAATACGGCTTCAATGTTTGCGAAGGTGTTCCTTGAAACTTCATGATGGTAGACGATAAAAATCTCTTGCGCATTTAATGTCAAGGCGCTGATGACGTTGTTCAGCGGTTCCTGATCATCATATACTGTCAGCAGTTTATTCATCATTGATCTTCCTTCTGTTGTCTAAGGCTTTTATCAGGGTCAGTTCATCGGCATAATCCAGAGAAGCGCCCATCGGCAGTCCGTGCGCCAGCCTGGTGACGAGAACGCCTTTGTCTTTCAGAATCTTATCGAGATACAGCGCCGTCATCTCCCCGTCCATGGTCGGTGATGTGGCGATGATGACTTCCTTTGTTTCCTGGGAAATTCTTTTGATCAGTCCGTCTATTCCGATGTCTTCCGGATAGATCCCTTTTGAGGAAGAGATCAGTCCGTTCAGTACGTGGTAGAGTCCTTTATAGGAACCGGTCTTTTCGATTGCGACCACATCCTGCGGGTAGGCTACGACCATGATCGTGCTGCTGTTTCGGGTTTTGTCCTTGCAGAAAAGACACTCGTCTTCATCCGAAAGAAAACCGCAGGTCCTGCATCTTCTGATATGCCGGATACCCTGCAGCGATTCAATCATTTCATCGATATTCTCTGTGTTTCTGTCAAGCAGACTAAAGGCGTAACGCTGTGCCGTTTTGTTTCCTACACCGGGAAGCGTTTCAAGTGCTGCGATCAGTTTTTCAAAATTCTTGGGATACATCTTACTTTATTGGCAGACCCATTGCGGAGGCCATGGAACCGAGGCGGTTCTTTTTGTAGTCGTCGGCTTTATCTATCGCGTCGTTAACGGCGATCATGATCAGATCCTGGATCATTTCCTGATCATCCGGATTCAGGATCGACGGATCGATCCAGACAGATTGAAGCCTGTCGTCTCCGCTGACCGTTACCTTTACCAGTCCGTTTGAAGCGCTTCCTTCAAACTCCATGGCATCGATCTGCTTTCCGACCTCTTCCATCTGTTTCTGCATCGCCTGTGCCTGTTGCATCAGTTTATTGATATCCATATCATTCCTCTACTTTCACCCGGTCACCGAACAGATCTCGTAATCTGTCTTCCTGGGTCTGGTTTTCTGTTTTTTTACGTGTGTATTTTTCAATATATACCGGTCTGTTTCTTTTTTCTTCCGGTGTCTTCTTGTATAGGCTGATCAGCTGTTTCTTCCTGTCTTCATCAATGCCGTAGACCATCTTGTCGATACCGAATTCTTCATTCAGGAAATCATACAGTTCCTCGTTTGTGGAACGGGTATTGATGGTGTCGGCCTGGGTCTTGTTTCCGCAGATGATGATCGCGTCCTTGTTGGAAGCGAACAGTTCGGTGCCGATCAGAAGCTGATAGAACTTGCGTTTGTCGGATTCGTATCGGTAGAGATCCAGCTTGTTGTAGATGATCTGGTCGTTGATTTTCAGATCCCTGTTGGCATCCAGAAGGATCGATAGCAGGAAGTCGGTGTTGTATTCAATGATCGGTTCGACTTCTTCAACCGGTTCTTCAATGACCGGTTCCTGTTCTGGTTCCGGTTCTGTCGTTTTCTTTTCTTCCGTTTCTTTTACCGGTTCTGTTACGGATTCTTTTATAGGCTGAACTTTCTCGGCTGCCGCTTTGTTTCGTCCTGCCATTTTGATCAGGCAGAGTTCAAGATAGACCAGGAAGTTCTGATTCTGTTTTTCTTTGGATACGGTTTCTTCCAGGTCCCTGGCGTCTTTTAACAGATCGTCTGTTGTTGTGAGGTTCAGGATCTCCTGCGCTTCTGCGGCCGTGAGACGGTTCAATAAAGTGTCTTTGCCCTGGTCGGAATAAATCAGTGCATCCTTGACGATCTCCAGGAGGTCGACGGCCAGGCGCTTGGTATCCATGCCCTGGGTATACATGTTTCTGAGTCTGCCGATGACATCGCTGACATGATTGCTGTGGATGTCTGTAAACAGACTGACTTCTTCTTTTACCGAAGTCAGACCGAAAATGTGTTCAACATCTTCAAGGGTTACTTCATCAGGATTGTAGGCAAGGCACTGTTCCAGCAAAGACAAGGCATCACGCATTCCGCCTTCCGCCATCCTGGCAAGTTCTTCGACAGCCTTTTCCTCATAGGCGATGCCTTCCTTTTCCAGGATCTCCATGGTTTTCTTCTTGATTTCAAAAGTACTGATTTTCGAGAAGTTGTAGCGCTGGCATCTGGACAGCACGGTCGGGATAACTTTCTGCGGATCGGTCGTCGCAAAAATAAAGATCACATGTGCCGGCGGTTCTTCCAGTGTCTTCAGCAGCGCATTAAAAGCCTGGGTCGTCAGCATGTGTACTTCATCGATGATGTATACTTTGTATTTTCCCAACAGAGGTGCGTAAGGCACCTGTTCAATGATTTCTCTGATATCGTCGATACCGTTGTTGCTGGCGGCATCGAGTTCAATAATGTCCGGATGACTGCCTTCCAGATAGGCAAGACAGTTCTTGCAGGTATCGCAGGACTCTTCTTTGAAATTCTCGCAGTTGATCGCTTTCGCAAAGAGTTTGGCTACCGATGTTTTACCGGTACCTCTAGGCCCGGCAAAAAGATACGCGTGGGCGATCCTGTTCTTTTTGATCGCGTTCAGCAGTGTCTTAACAATGTACTTCTGTCCGACTACTTCAGAAAATTTTGCCGGTCTGTATGTTCTGTATAACACCTGATATCCCATAACAATATTATAGCGCATATCACGACGGATTTGCGCTTAAAAAATATTTCCCGGGGATTATCAGCGCTTGTTTTTGAAGAAGTTCTTCAGGAGGTCGGAGCATTCTTTTTCCATGATTCCTCCCTGGATCTCAGGATAGTGGTTCAGCAGTCTGATATCCTGCAGCCTGATATTTGAAACCAGGGCGCCTCCTTTTGGATCTTCGCATCCGTAGATGATCCTGTCGATGCGGGAATTGATCAGAGCCCCCGTGCACATCATACAGGGCTCCAGGGTCACGTAGATCTCGCAGCCTTTCAGGTTCCAGTTGTCCAGTTTTCTGGCTGCATTCCGGATACATTCGATCTCCGCATGAAAAAGCGCACAGTTTTTCTTTTCTTTTCTGTTGTGTGCCCTTGCGATGATCTTTCCGTCTTTTACGATCACACAGCCTACCGGTACTTCATCTTCTTCAAAAGCTTTCTGTGCCTCTCTGTAGGCCTGCATCATAAACTTTTCTTCCATCTATTGCTTATTCCAGCTGTCTACCGGTTCTTCTTCCTCCAGACCCTGGTCTTTCATGTAGTGCTTGCCGTAATGCTGGCCGAGTCCGTAAGGGGTAATGGCGTTTTTGCGGAGTATGATTCCAATGCCTGCACCGATCAGTGCAAACAAGGCTAAGGTCAGTAAGACCACGGTTGACATTGTCATATTCTTTCTCCTTTTGTTTTTTACTTTATTATAAACTTCATGATTCCGGCGATTATTGCCGCAATCAGCGAGAATCCGATAAGGGTGCCGATCCATTTTCCGGTCATGGTTTTTTTATCAATATACGGTTTCAGATCCTCTGTATCAGGTATGTTCCAGGCTCTGGTATGATTGACCCACCACCAGTCGATGAAGATCCTGTCGAAGACGCCTTCTATCAGCAGGACAGCGCTCATCTGCAGGAACGGCTCGAGGAAGCCCCTTGCCTTGTTTAATCCATATACGGATGCGACCACAAACACAAAATACGGCAGGATCCCGAACAGTTTGAATCGGTTGTAGTTCTGTCTGATCTTCTCTTTGCTGATCAGTCCGTTTTCTACAACTCTGTCCTGAACCTGTTTGTCATAAAAGAAAACCATGTTTACCGGGCCGTTAGCGATTCCGATCACGCAGCTGAGCAGCACGACCAGGCAGCACACCAGTCCTTCAAAGATAATCAGCATACCCTTCTTCATCTAATAAAAATGGTACACACAGACAGAGGTTCGTATGGCTGCTTGCTTCCGCACCTGACCAAGTTAGTAACATGAATGTTGTACCGTCTTTATTTTATCTTAAGTTTTTCTTTCTTTCAATCCGCTTTTCTTTTCCGTAAAAGACGGATGGCGGTGAAGATGTTTACGACCGGGATGAAATGGCAGATCCTGTGCGACAGGGAACGGTTTTCAAGTTTTGCCAGGCCAAGTCCGTAGAACGCGTTTGTCCACAGCACGAAAAACAGCCAGGCCAGGGCCAGAAGGACCGCGCCAACAATTGATGAACGTGATGCGAAAATGACCAGGATGATCCAGAACATAGTGCAGATTAGATAGTATGGAATAAGACCGAACACGCAGATACACATGGAAAACTTCAGGTTTTTCTCGTCGTTCTTTTTGTAAAGGTAAAATGCGCAGATAATGTTCAGAATACCGGATATAAAAACCGCCGGATAATAGAACGGGCCGATGTAATCGTTGAAGAACTTGTCGTAGACTTCTATATCGACAACAAAAGGAATAACGATCATATACAGCAGAACGGCGTTGATGATGGAAATCGCTTTTCTCATTTCATTCCGCTCCTTTCAGCAGGTTGTAATCAAACTCGTTAAAATCGCTGATCTTCTGTCTGATCTGCGGCAGGTCGGGGTTCCCGTCTTTCTGAATGACGACCACGTTCCTGCATCCGGCCTCTACCGCCTTCAGAATGGATCCGGGTGAATCATCAATGACCAGGCAATCGGAAATCTCTGTACCTAGCCTTCTTGCTCCTTCCAGATACATCTCTCCTTTATCCCGATAGTCACCGCTGTCGTACACCACTTCATTGATATCGAACCATCTGTCCAGATGTAGGAAAGCGAAATAGAAATCCCTGTTTTCCTGGATGGATGCAGTGCACATGGTGAACGGGATGTTTTCTCTCTTTAAATAATCCAGCAGCTTTTCCGCTCCTTTTCGCATTCCCCTTTTCTTGTGTTCCAGGCAGATCTTCTGATAGTGTTCGGTTTCTTTTCTTTTCGACCACCAGGCGATCTTTTCTTTTTCTACAGGGATGTTGTTTTCCTTAAAGATGTTTTCAATGAATATGTCGTTGCGCAGCCCTTTGTGATTCTGATAAAGCGAAAGAAACCCGTCTTCCTTGCCGGTGATTTCTATATATGTCCTTCTCCACGCTTCTTCGTTGATGTCGTCATCTTCAAACAGCGTGCCATTATAATCAAACAGAACTGCCTTCATGGCTTTATTATACAATGTTCCACGTGAAACATTTCCAACAAGAAAGGCCCTCATCAGGGCCTGTTTGTTTTTACGGTTTACTTCAAATTGTTTCACGTGAAACAATTTCGACCGGTTTTATTTCCTTACAATCTTCTTCTGTCCACCCATATATGGCTGGATGACTTCCGGAATATCAATGGATCCGTCTTCGTTGTAGTTGTTTTCCAGGAAGGCGATCAGCATTCTTGGCGGAGCTACGACGGTGTTGTTCAGAGTATGAGGCAGATAGTTGCCGTTCTCGCCTTTAACTCTGATCTTCAGTCTTCTGGACTGTGCTTCACCCAGGTTGGAGCAGGAACATACTTCAAAGTACTTCTGCTGTCTAGGAGACCACGCTTCGACATCGCAGGACTTGACCTTCAGGTCGGCCAGGTCGCCGGAGCAGCATTCCAGCGTTCTTACAGGGATGTTCATCGACAGGAACAGATCTACGGAGTATCTCCACATCTTGTTGTACCAGTCCATGGATTCTTCCGGCTTGCAGATGACGATCATCTCCTGCTTCTCGAACTGGTGGATACGATAGACACCTCTCTCTTCAATGCCATGCGCACCTACTTCTTTTCTGAAACAAGGAGAGTAGGAAGTCAGGGTCATCGGGAGCTTGCTTTCGTCGTTGATGGGGTCGATAAAGCGTCCGATCATGGAGTGCTCGGATGTGCCGATCAGATAGAGGTCTTCCCCTTCGATCTTGTACATCATGTTTTCCATTTCCTTGAAAGACATGACGCCCGTTACAACTTCCGAACGGATCATGAACGGAGGGATGCAGTATGTGAATCCCTTGTTGACCATGTAGTCTCTGGCGTAGGCCAGGATCGCGGAATGCAGGCGGGCGATGTCGCCGGTCAGATAATAGAAGCCGTTTCCGGAGGTCTTTCTGGCAGAATCCAGGTCGATGCCGCTCAGGCTTTCCATGATGTCGGTGTGGTAAGGGATCTCATAATCAAAGGTTCTCTTCGTGCCGAACTGTTCGATCTCGACATTTTCAGAGTCGTCCTTGCCGATCGGAACGGATGCATCGATGATGTTCGGGATCACCAGCATTCTTTCCCGGATCTTCTCTTCCAGCTTCGGTTCCTCCAGTTCACATTCTTCGATCTGTTCGCCGATCTTCTTTACTTCTTCCTTAACCTTTTCCGCTTCTTCTTTCTTGCCCTGTCCCATCAGAGCACCGATCTGCTTAGAGATGGTATTCCTCTGGCTGCGCAGTTCATCTGCCTTGGTACGTAAGGCGCGGTATTCTTCATCCAGTGCTTTCACCTCATCCACAAGCACCAGCTTTTCGTCCTGGAATTTCTTCCGGATATTTTCTTTTACCAGTTCAGGATTCTCTCTAATCAGTTTAATGTCAATCATGTTCTTCCTCCCCTAAACAAACAAAAAGGTGATCACAAGGGCGCAGGAGCGCGGTGCCACCTTTATTTATCGCTTTTTCCTTTAACGCAGGAATACGTGCCGGATTAAGGCAACTGTAAGGCGGATTCATCAGGATTCCGCTGACGGGTTCCACCCTTTCCCGTCTCTCTGTAAGCTTCCTTCTGATTACTATCCCTTATTACGTACAAGAAAATCATATCACAACGAATCTGTTTTTTTAATATCTTGTTTCATAAAAAGATGTCCCTTAGGACATCATGATCTTTTTGTCTATGTTCAGATCGTCATCGGAGAACTGGGACGCATAGAGTTTTTTGTAGAGTCCTTTGCGTTTTCTGATGAGTTCTTCGTGGGTGCCGCTCTCGACGATCTTGCCGTTGGATACCACCAGGATCTCGTCGGCATTGCGGATCGTGGACAGCCTGTGGGCAACGACAATCGTAGTCCTTCCCTTTTTCAAGGTGTTCAGTGCTTCCTGTATCAGCGCCTCGGTGGTGTTGTCCAGGGAGCTGGTGGCTTCATCCAGGATCAGGATCGGCGGGTTCTTTAAGAATACCCGGGCAATAGAAAGCCTCTGTTTCTGTCCGCCTGAAAGACGGATGCCTCTTTCGCCTATTTCCGTATCGAAGCCTTCCGGCAGCGACATGATGTAGTCGTAGATATTGGCTTTCTTTGCGGCAGCGATGATCTGGTTTCTGGTGGCGTTCTTCTTTCCATAGGCGATGTTCTCATAGAAAGACCCTGAGAAAAGGAAGACATCCTGCTGAACGATGCCGATGTTTTCTCTTAAGGAACGCATGGTTATATCTTCGATGTCGATGTTGCGGATACTGATCCTTCCGGAATCCGCATGATAGAATTTCGGCAGCAGATGGCAGATCGTGGTTTTGCCTCCGCCGGACGGCCCTACCAAAGCGACCGTTTTTCCTTTCGGTACCGCGAAGCTGATGTTTTCCAGTATTTCTCTTTCTTCCTCTTTGTTGTAGGTGAAGCAGACGTTTTCAAAGCGGATGTCGCCGTTCAGTCTGCTGTAATCCTTTGCACCTTCTCTGTCTTCTTCGACAGGCAGATCCATGATCTCGCAGAAGCGTTCGAATCCGGTGGCACCGTCGTCGAACTGTTCCATCCACTGCACCACCTGCAGGACTGGACTGGTAAAGAAGCCAATTGAGACGATGAAGCTGGAATAGTCGCCGAAACTGATCAGTCCTCTATATAAGAAAATTCCCCCGGAAATCAGACAGACGACGTTGTAGATGTCGGTCACAAAAATAGTTGCCGCATGCTGGATAGCCATAGTGAAGTACTGGCCCTTCTTGGCCTCGACAAAATCCTTGTTTCCTTTTTCAAACTTCTCAATCTCTTTTTCGGAGTTGTTGAAGGCTTTGGTGATACGGATACCGGATACCGAAGAGTTGACGTCTCCGTTGATCTGGGCCACCGACTTCCTGGCTTTGCGTGATGATTCCATGTGCTTCTTGCGAACGATCAGGGTGATGATGAAAAGCAGAGGCGAACAGGAGAAGATGATCAGTGCCAGATTCAGGTTGATACTGGAAAGATAGAATAAAGAAAAGAGCAGCGAGAAGGATGTCATCACCAGCATCTCCGGTCCGTGATGGGCCAGCTCGGAAATCTCGTGCAGGTCGCTGGTGATCCTGGACATGATCTTGCCGGTCTCGTTGTTGTCGTAATAGGAAAACGGCAACTGCTCCAG
>JAFZQL010000057.1 GCA_017620435.1 Erysipelotrichaceae bacterium | reverse complement strand
TTATCGAATAAACCCATTGTAATACCTTCCTTTCTATATGATGGTAGAGTTGTTTGTCTGACTATTTCTATTCTAACAGGAAATCTCAAGGGATAAAACAGCACGGTTCAGGATTATCAGAAGAATTCTTCTTTTTTGTATTGTAAAATAATAATAGATGCCGGAGATGCCATCTTTCATGGACCCGGCCGTATCACGGTAACGATTAAAACATAATGTCAGACATCAGTAATAAAAACAGCAGTTTCATCAGCGGGCTAATAGAAAGCGGTCAATCCGATCATGTTTTAATGCTGTGTCCCTCGACATATAAAAACCAGGTTCTAAAGTCGCTGTCTGCGGAAAAGAAGATCACGGATATCAAGTTTATGGATCTTAACGAGTACAGAAAAAATCTGTGTTTTGATTATGGCATTCATGCGATAAAGTATCTCACGGACAGATACGGTTTGAGCGTAGAGAATGCCAGGGAGATCATGAACAATCTTTATTATGTTGAGGATAAAGACTATGGAAACGAAAAGCTCAACAGACTGGTGGAATATAGAAACGAACTGGACAGACAGGGGCTGCTGATCTATAACAGGCTGTTTACGAAATATCTTTCAGACAAGAAACTGATCGTCGCCGGGTACGGGGAACTGAACAGATCCGACCGCAGTATCATCGAGGGGGAAGTCGTCCCGTTTGAAGAGACTGACAGAATTTATACTGTCAATGTGTTTGAATCGATTGAAGAGGAAGTTGAATATCTGTACAACGCGATTTTTGACCTGCTGAAGAAAGGCGTCGACATCAACGACATCTATATCCTGGGTGCAACAGCTGATTATGAATCGTACTTCAAGCGCTATAACACGTACTACGGTTTTAAGATCGATGTTGAGAGCAATGATAAGCTGGTCGGAGCATCCCTTGCCGGAGAATTTCTTGAGAGGATCGATTCTTCCGATAAAGGAGAAATATACGAATGGCTGATCAGCCACGATAGTCCGATCGTTAAGAAAATCGTAAACATCATCAACAGGTATGCGGAATTTGATCTGAAAGAAGTCAAAGAATTCATTCTGAACGATCTGAAAAAAACAAACGTATCGGACGGGAATTACAGGAACGTCGTAAAGTGTGCGGACATGTTCACACCGTTTGAAGAAAGCGACCATGTTTTCCTGATCGGCTTTAACGATCAGATTCCGGCACTGAAAAACGATACGGAGTACATCACCAACAATCTTCGCAGTCTTCTCAACATGTCCGGTATCGAAGAAGAAAACGAACTGATCAAGAAAAACACAAGAGGATATCTGTCAGGTATCAAGAATCTATATCTATCCTATTCGGAAAGAAGCCCATTCAGGAAATACAATCCCAGCAATCTGTTTTCAAAAGAAAAGATCAAAGAAACGAAACAGGGGAAACAGGACTACAGTCATTCCGAAGGCGTAAACAGACTGAAGTATGCCTACATGCAGGACAGGTGTCAGAAATACGGTACAAGAGACGACGACTATTCGCTGATGTACAAGAATTACGGCAGGAACGGTTACGGATCATATTCCAACAAGTTCAACGGTCTTTCGGATGAACAGATCAGAAACATCGGCAGCGTCAGACTCTCTTATACGCACATAAATACTTTCTATCAATGCTGCTTCATGTATTATCTGGATCGTATCCTGAAGCTTTCCGACGGTTCGGATAATTTCAATACCCGAATAGGAGGCATCTGCCATGAGGTCCTGCAGGACATGTATACCGGCAGGGACTTCGATTTCGATGATGCATGGCAGAAAGCCTATGAAGGAGAAGAAAGAAAAGTCGAAGAAGGAGAGAAACTGTTTGCCGATGAGGCGGAAGAGTTCTTTGTTGAAAAGATCAGGGAAGAACTGAAACAGGATCTGGAAATCATCAAAGCCCAGAAAGAATCTACTCTTCTGGACAAGGAACTCTGTGAACAGGGTTTCAACGTTGAAGTAGAAGACGGGATCCTCTTTACCGGCAAGATCGACAAGGTCATGTACAGGGAAGATGATGATTCCGTAGTTGCGAACGTAGTCGACTACAAGACCGGAAGTTCTTCCGACATCGATAAGAGTCTTATGGAATACGGCCTGTCGCTGCAGCTGCCGTCCTACATGTATCTTCTGAGCAGACAGAATCCTTTTAATGACAAGGAGATCCATTTCGGCGGACTTTATCTTCAGCACCTCATAAACAATTCGAATAAATATGATGTAAAGAAAACGCTGGCCGAACAGAAAGCGGAATCAATGAAACTTGATGGTTTCAGCACCGATTCTTTGGATAGACTCGAAGTGACCGATCCGGATCTTTCTGAGGGACAAAGCAGCTCTCTCTACAGAAAGATAACAATGAACAAAACAGGCAACTTATCCGCAAATTCAAGGACAATGAGCGATGCTGAGATGAAAGAAAAAATCGAACTTGTGGATAAAAAGATCAGAGAGGCCGGACATGAGATCCTGAAAGGAGACTTCAGGATAAATCCGAAACAGATCAACGGTGATAATGTTTCGTGCAAATACTGTCCATATGGGGATATCTGTTTCAAGAGGAATGTAGACCTCGACATTATAAATAAAGGAAGCCGGGAAGACAGCGATGAAGTGGACTGAGGAACAGGTAAAGGCCTTTACAAGGTTTGGACACAACATTCTTGTTTCTGCCGGTGCAGGCAGCGGCAAGACTGCGGTTTTGTCCGAAAGAGTATACAGACATGTCGGTGAAAGAAAGATCGATATCGACAGGCTTTTGGTTCTGACTTTTACCAACAAGGCTGCCGCAACGATGAAGAAAAGGATCAGAGACGCGATAAGTGCAGACAAAGAGAAACTGTTTGACAGTGAGGAAGAGAAGGCCAGACAGATCAATAAAATCGACAGTTCCTATATCATGACCTTTGACGCCTATGCGCAGTCGCTGGTTAAGAAGTATCACTATCTGTTCAACATAGACAGAAGCGTCTCCATTATTGACAACAACATTCTGAACATCGAGACCCGCAGAATTCTCAACGAGATCTTTCTGGAGAAGTACAGGAGTAAGGATCCTTCCTTTATCAGGCTTATCAGTGATTTCTGCATTAAAAGAGATGATGCGATCAGAGATGCCGTACTTGATATCCATAACGAACTGGACAGGATCTATGACCGGAAAGGATATGCGGACGCTTATGCCGAAAAGTTTTACAGCGATACTGCGCTGGACAGGGTTTTGCAGAGCTATGTTGAAGTTTTGAAGTCTGTGATCGCCAAAATACGGACGGAAATGATTGCCTTGAGCGAGGAAGGCGTAGATACTCAACAGATGTTCCGCAACGATGCATCTTTGTACAGAAGCAGTAACTACAACGAAATCAAAGAAAGCGCCCTTGTTTTTGAACCAAGCGGGAAGCATCTTCCAAGAGGTTCCTCCGACAAGGCAAAAGACCTGAACAGTGATATAAAAAAGCAGATCAATAAGCTGAAGGAAATGACCGCCTTAAGCGAAGAAGAACTGAAACAGGAACTGCTGAATACAAAGGACAGTTCGCTGTGTCTTCTGCATCTTGCGGAAGAACTGAAAAACAGGATCGATGATTTCAAGAAAGCCGGCAACATGTTTTCTTTCTCCGATATTTTCAGAATGTCCATCGATCTGGTCAACAGCAACGAAGAAATCAGAAACGAGATCTCTGAAGGTTTCGACGAAATCCTGATCGACGAGTATCAGGATACCAACGATCTGCAGGAAGAGTTCATTCAAAGAATAGCCCACGATAATGTTTATATGGTCGGCGACATCAAGCAGTCGATCTACCGCTTCCGTAACGCCAATCCTTCTTTGTTTATTTACAAATATGAGATGTACGAAAAGGATGACGACAGAAACGAACTGATCGAACTGTCAACAAACTACAGAAGCAGAAAAGAAGTGCTGGAAGATATCAATACCGTTTTCGACAGGCTGATGGATGCCAGGATCGGCGGAGCCGATTACAGAAAATCCCACCACATGATATCCGGTAGAGAAAACGAAGAAAACAGAAATGCCGATCAGCACATGGAGATCTATGAATATGTCTACGACAAAAAAGAAGCTCCGTTCGATAAATACAAAAAACATGAAGTCGAAGCCTTTGTTGTGGCAAAAGACATCCTGAACAGAATCGATCAGAAATTCACTGTATGGGATAGAGAAGAGGCGGCTTTCAGACCGGCTGATTATAAGGATTTCTGCATCCTCGTTGACCGCAAGACCAACTTCGATCTATATAAACAGATCCTGTCCTACTACAATATTCCGGTAGCCATTGAAAGAGATGAAAACATGTCCGGCTCGGATCTTTCTGTCGCGATCAAGGCGGTGTTTGTTCTGCTTTCCTGTATGAGTGAAAACAGATTCGATGAGGACTTTAAACATTCCTTCGCTTCTTTAGCGCGAAGCTTCCTCGTGGAAATGAGAGACAGCGAACTGTATGACATTGTAAAGAATATTAGATACGAATCGACCGACCTGTATCAGAAGCTGTCTGTCCTGCAGACCGGCATCGAATCAAAAACCATTGCGGGCATACTTGATGAGATCATGGATGTGTTTGATGTTTACAGCAAAGTGAACAAGATCGGTGAGGTTAAGGAGAATCTTGTAAAGATCGATTACCTGTATCAGCTGGCCCACAGCCTGAATGCTGCAGGCTACGA
>JAFZQL010000056.1 GCA_017620435.1 Erysipelotrichaceae bacterium | reverse complement strand
TACGATTCATCCTGGTATCTTGTCTTAAAGAATACAGACGATCCCGGCGATATCTACTATCTGACCGCAGAAGGGGAAAAGCTTTTCCTGGAGAAACAGATCGACGAGGAAACGATCGCTTTCAACAGAAATTAAAAAGGACAGCTCAGGCTGTCCTTTTCTTTTTATTTCTGGTTCTTTCTGTTTCTGATCTTTCTGTAGATCCTGTAAGCGAGATAGCCAAGTCCCGCAAGCAGCAGTATCGTCCAGATGTTGTAGACGACATCGACCAGAAAGTCGCCGATACCGCCCATGAAATCATGCCAGCCATCCGTAAATGATCCGGCAAGCCTGGAGAAGAATCCCGGATTTTCCGGCGTGTAGACTGTTGTTTCCGTGACGGTAATATACAATGTTGAATATGCAATCAGCAGGTCGTAGTTCTTGATCTGGGCTTCATAGTATTCGATCTGATAACGCAGATCGGAGAGTCTCGATTCAATATTCATCAGGTCTTCAATCGTTTCCGCCTTGTCATAGAATTCCAGGACTTTTGCTTCCTGTGCCTTCAGAGAGCTGATCCTCGCTTCAATGTCCGTATAAGAATCCGTAACATCTTCGATCTCATCGCTGTAGGAAAGCGTATTGCCGGCTGTTTTCAGTTCACTGATGAATTCGCTGTAGCTGTTTGCAGGGATACGCAATGTCGCTTCATAGATCCTGGTCGTACTGTTCCTGGTATAGGAAGAAGACTTCTGTACATAGCCTGAGTAAGTGCCGACTTTTTCCAGCAGATAGGAAACTGTTTCATCCAGATCTTTTGTCTCCATCTGCATATGTGCAGTAAGGATCATCTTTTTGTTTTCATCTCTATGAAGATCGGCGCTTTGTCCGGATGAATCGGTCTTATATTCATTTACCGATCCTTCGTCCAGCATCTGTTCTGCGGCATATGTTTCTTCATCATAAACGGCATAGCTGGATCCGTAGCTGTTGTAAGCTCCATCAGAAGCGCCCTTTCCGTAAGAGTGGAACAGTTCCGGCAGGATGCCGATCGCCAGGAACAGACAGATACCGGCTGTAGCCAGCTTACCCATCAGTTCCCATGACAGACGGAATTCAGGAAGCCTGAATCTTCTCTTCTCTTTCCTTCCTTCCTCATGCGCTTCCTTGATATATGTATCATCGATCATCCCGATCGCATCAGTCAGTTTATCTGTTTTCATTGATCATTCCCTCCTTGATCAGATAGTCTTTCAATCTGTCTCTTGTGCGTTTTAATGTCATCTTGACTTTGCTTTCGCTGTAGCCGAAACGTTCCGCGATATCCGTGATGGAATCGAAGTACCAGTAACGGCAGACGAAGACTTTTCTTTCTTCTTCTTTCATTCTTGAAAGAAAGCGGTCGATCGCTTCGGTAAGGTACTGCGTTTCCAGCTGTTCATCGATGCTGAAACGATCCGGAACGCATTCTTCCAGTTCATCCAGGGACAACGGAACACTGCCTCCTCCCCGTTTTTCTGCCGTCAGATTACGCCATTTGTTCAGGGATAGTCTTCTGGTGATCTTTCCCAGAAAAGTGGAAAGGATCTGCGGACGATGAGGCGGGATCGCATCCCAGGCAGCCAGCCAGGTATCGTTGAGCGATTCTTGCGCGTCTTCGCTGTTGTGCAGGATGTTGTAGGCAATCGAGTAGCAGTAGTTTCCGTACTTCTGCTGACTCTGCGCGATCGCGTTTTCATCCCTGTTCCAGTACAGTTCAACGATCTGAAGATCTTCCATTTTTCTTCTCCTTTCAACTATCTACTAACCTTTTTTTCAAGAAAGTCACAATTATTTTGCCGCCTGATACAGATAACCTGCATACAGATAATAATCTTCCAGATAACGGATCTTTACCGTTCCTTCTCTCAGCAGCATGATCTGTACCAGTTCTCCATCTGCCCATACCCAGGCCAGAAGCCTGTCATACCTGTCGTATTCATCCACCTGCGGATCCATTTCCAGGATAATGACAGACGCGTTTCTTAAGATCCTGTCTGTATATTTCTTGGATGCTTCATAGCCTTCTTCATCGATCTCCGGGGCATCTACACCCAGAAAACGGCAAGCCTTTTCACTGCCGTCCTCAAAACGGAAATAAGCCGTATCTCCGTCATATCCGTACAGGTATTTCACCTGATACTTTACTGTATTCTCCTTGGGAGCGATATCAGCGTAGTCCTGATATCTGAAGTTCCTGTACAAGGCAATGCCTCCGAATACAAGAACATAGATCAGAAACATGATCTTCGCTCTTTTGTATTTGATCTTATGCTTCATTAAGATAATTATAGATTACTTCTACAGTAAAACCGAAAGAATTCAGTAAGTCATAAAAAAGAATACATGACGTATCCCTGAACAGATAGAAAAGGCAGCCGAAGCTGCCTTTCGTTCATTATTTGATATCTTTAACCAGCGTAGCCAGAGAAGCTACATCCTGCAGATTGGATGGAACGATGATCTTGGTAGCCTGACCGTCGGCCATCTTTTCTGCCGCTTCCATGGATCTGATCGACAGATATTCCTGGGAAGGTTTTACCTCATTGACCATTCTGATGGCCTGAGCCTGGGCTTCCGCAACCGCTCTGATGGCTTCCGCTTCACCCTGTGCAGTCCTGATTCTTTCTTCTCTGACCGCATCGGCTCTTAAGATAGCGGATTCCTTCTCGCCTTCCGCTCTGGTAATGGCAGACTGCTTCTCGCCTTCTGCCGTCAGAATAACAGCTCTCTTTTCACGTTCTGCCTTCATCTGCTTCTCCATGGCTTCCTGAATGGATTTTGGCGGCGTGATGTTCTGGACTTCGACACGGGTAATGTCAATGCCCCACTTGTTGGTGGCTTCATCCAGGACTTTGATCGTTTCTTCGTTGATCTTTTCTCTGGAAGTCAGCGTTTCATCCAGTGTCATGGAACCGATGATGTTTCTTAGTGTCGTAGCACAGAGGTTTTCGATCGCTGCGATCGGACGTTCTACGCCATAGGTCAGAGCTTTTGGATCGATGACCTGGAAGTAGACGACAGAGTCGACGTTCATCGTAACGTTATCCTTGGTGATAACGGACTGCGGTTCGAAGTCCGCAACCTGTTCCTTCATGGAGATCTTACGGACGACTCTTTCCAGCAGAGGGGTCTTCAGATGCAGACCGGCCTGCCAGGTGCCGGAATACTTGCCGAGTCTTTCAACGACCCAGGCATTGCCCTGCGGAACGATGCACAGACAGGACAGGATCGTGGTAAGAACGATCAGAACTAATACAAACAACAGAACAAGAAGTGCATATTTCATTTTCTTTCCTCCTAATAAATACGAATTAAATACCCGAAGATCCGATAGACTTCCACCGCGACAGCGATGATGATCAGCAGGATGCTGTACCAGGCTGCCGGGAATCTTCTAAACAGCAGCAGCCAGATGAAGATTCCGGGGTTGATCCCCAGGAACAGGATAAGCATCGGCAGAACAAAGGCGGTGCGGAACAGATAGGTGTTCAGACCGGTCAGAACAAAAATCATGAGGAACGCCAGGATAAAACAGACTACGTCTTTACCTGTGATCCGGTTTCTGTTTCCCAGTCCTCTGGAGACCTGTTTCAGCGAATCTTCAGACTGATATCTGAGATGTTTCTGATGATGAGAATCCGCCAGTTCCTGAACATCGCAGTTATCCGCGTGTTCTTCTCTAAGCTTTTTCCCTTCGTCCAGATCCCAGAAAGAGACTTTCTTCTCACGTTCCAGTTCCTTCTTCAGCCAGTCATCCTGTACAAATTGGTCTGTTCTGACTTTCATTCGTGACATCTCCTTTCCGGATATAATCGAAACATTGTCTCAATTATATCATCTTAACCATCATATCCTATATGGTAATATGATTATATCATAGGTTCATATGACTGTCAAAAATATGTAATAATGAGTTGAACTTGTGTGATTCCATATATTTAAAAAGAATAATAAACAAAATCTGCATTCTGCAGATTTTTACATATAAGTATACATGTCTCCGGCCTGGACGTAATGTGTATCGATGTGCTCACTTAAGGCATCATCGATCCATTTCAGCATGTATTTCATGCCCGGTTCTTCTACGTTGAAGTGTCCGGCTGCCAGAATGGCTCTATCCATGCCAAGCTGTCCGCTGTCTTTAATGTATTCCGTCAGGGTGAAGTCGATCAGTTCCATAGGCAGCAGGAGATTGATGTCTTCTTTGTCGATCTTCCTGATCAGAGAATTGGAATCTCCGCCTTCCATCACATGACCGCAGACCATGATCTTCGTTACTTTCGCATCCATGTTTCCGATACATTTCAGACCGTTCAGATGCCATTTCTCCATGATCAGCTTTCCGACTTCTCCTGGCGTTGTCGGTTCACATTCCAGATACAGGGCATTGGCCATCTCTCCATGGATCTGCGCGTCGTCCCAGCCTGTCTCTTTCGCCAGACCGTAGAAGATCCCGTCGATGTATCCGTCTTTGTAAGGAATGCCGGAATGGATATAATCATGGAAACGCCAGACGACGATGCCGTAGTCATCCATCAGTTTCTTCTTGGCCAGATAGGTCCTGTTCTGTGATTCTTCCAGCCATTCCCGATGGTCGCCGCGATTCCATAAGAGTGCCTCATGGGCAATAATCAGATTCGCACCCAGTTCATGAGCTTTTCTGATGACGTCTACGGATGCATAGATGGTCGTAACGATGCCGGTACATTCCCGATCCGGATCGCCGTAGAGGATCTTGTCTCTTGTCCTTTCCTCATCGATCTGCATTCCCATCCAGGAACCCTTGCAGTAGTGCTTGATCTGCATGATCACTTCGCTTATCAGCATGTCTTTTCTCCTTCTGATTTCTTTAAAATATCATTCTTAAGTCTTTCTATATCACCGTCAAACCGATAGACCGCCATTCCCAGATCTGCGGCTGCCGTGAGGTTTTCTTCCATATCATCAATAAACAGACATTCTTCCGGAATCAGGCCGTAGCGGTCCAGCAAGATCTCATAGATCTTTCTGTCCGGCTTGGCGCAGCCTTCATACGCCGAAACGACAGTACCGTCAAAGTACGCGCTTCCCGGTATCCTGTTCCAGTATCCTTTCTGGTCCCTGCCGGCATTGGAAAGCAGGTAGAGATTCAGCCCTTTCTCTTTCAGCTCCCTGATCAGATCTGCCATGCCTTCGACAGGGACAAGAGGATCTTGCCAGCGGAAAATCATCTCTTCCGCGGCGTTATGCAGGTGTTCAGGCAGTTTACTGACCGAGAGTTCATACAGTTCTTTTTCATCGACCAGTCCCAGATCGTGTTTCTTCCAGTTTCCGGAATAGAATACCTCTTTCAGCAGGATCTGTTCGTCCTCAGGAGCAAGACGACATCTCTTGACCAGACGTTCCGGCAGAAATTCGATCAGGACATTCCCCATGTCGAAAATCACGTTTTTCAGCATTTATCTGTTGATCGACTGTCCCATCCTGTGATAGGTATGTCTGACTCCTCTGATGGCGATGGAATAGGCCATGATGTTTTCCGGCAGAGCCATGCCGACATAGCCGGAATCCCCAATGTGATGAATATCCGCTCCTGCCATCTTGCAGTTGAGAGCGATCTGTCTGATGGTATCGATATCCGATCCCTCCTGAGACGTTCCGATCGCCGTCATGGCAAGTCTGTTCATGGAATGAATAAATGAGATAAGCTTGTGTGCGTATTCCGTTGTAATGCCCGGGATCGTACCGGGTGCCGGGATCATGACGACATCCGCTCCGGCTTGAGCGAATTCTTTGATGGTTTCTTTATCGATGATCTTTTCTCCGGCTTCGCTGATCATTCCCGAAGCGTGCATCTTCCCGGCGATCAGGATGATGTCTTCACCCAGTTCTTTTCTGATTTCTTTGATGGCAGAGACGATGGACTGATTGCTGACGCTGTTGCCCGGATTTCCGGTGAGGACGATGATGTCGATGCCCATTTCTTTTGCCTTGCGGGCATTTTCTGCACTGGCTATCCTTCCTTTGGACAGCGACCAGAGCTTTTCCGGTCCTTCTTTTATTTCTGCCGGTTCCAGATTGATGCCGACCGGTCTGCCTGTCAGTTTCTTCAGCGTTCTGATGACATCTTTCTTTTCGCATTGCGGAAGACCCGCCACATACGGCTCATCCACGTCAAAGACATTCAGGATCAGGATATCCGCAGACATGGCTGCAACCACTTCGGCATTGGTGATGTCGTTCAGCAAAGGCGTAACGGAACATACGCATTCTCCTGCCAGCACTCTTCCTTCACAAAGAGCGATCGCCTGCAGCAGCTCTCCGGAGCTAAGCTTCTCTATCTCACTGAAACTAAGGCTTATCAGTCTTTTATTCATATGATCATGTTTCCTTCCTAATACTATTATATGAAATAGGAGATGATTTTTCTTGCCTAAAGCAAGTATAATAAATGTATGAAAACCATCAGATACACAAAGATGGATAAACAGGAAATAATCAATATTTTGATGACAGGGGGGATTTTGGCTTTTCCTACGGATACCGTCTTCGGTCTGGCCTGCGCCATGGACCAGGATGCGATCAGAAAGGTTTATAAAGCCAAGGGAAGAGATTTTAGAAAACCGCTTCCTGTCATGTGCGACGGACCGGAAATGATCAGAAGGATCGCCATTGTCAGCGACAAGGCCGAAAGGATCGTGGAACGCTTCATGCCGGGAGCACTGACGATGGTCTTTCCGAAGAGAGAAGAAGTCGATGATGTCTTCACCCAGGGCATGGATACGATCGGGATCAGAGTGCCGGATGATCCGTGGATCCTGGACCTGATCAGGGAACTCGATACGCCGATCATGGTGACAAGCGCCAATATATCGGGAAACGGATCCCTGCTGAAATGGGAAGACGTCTATGCCTGCATGCACGGCAAGATCAACGGCATCGTCACCGAGGATGCCAGGGGAGAACAGGCAAGTACGATCATCGATGTTACATCCAATGAGATCAAGGCATTAAGAGAAGGTCCGATCAGTATAGAAGAAATCAAGGAGGCTATTGAATGAAGAAACGTCCTGTATATGTCGTAGGTCACAAGAATCCCGATACGGATGCTATCGTATCGGCGATCGCTTATGCGGAATACAAGAAACAGTTGGGAGTCAATGCCGTTGCCGCCAGGATCGGTTCTGTTTCATCCGAGACGGAATATCTCCTGGAACGTTTCGGCTTCGATGATCCGTTAAGACTGTATACGGCAAAATGTACTTTAAGAGAGATCGACATGGATAAGGCCGCTCTGGCCGATAAAGACATGACGATGAAGGAAGCACTGGATAAGGTCATCAAGCTGAAAAACAGAGGTCTAATCGTCGTCGATCAGAAGAAACATCTGGAAGGGATCGTTACTCTGGACGACCTCACCTACATGTGGACCAAGACCGACGAACAGCTGGCCTCCATCATCAGGACGATCGAAGTGGACAATATCGTCAAAACGCTGCAGGGCGAACTGGTTCTAAGAGGAACGCATCAGCTTTCCGGGAAGATGCACATGTTCCCGAGCCTGAAATCCAACGTCGAAGACGACAGTATCGTCCTTTTACGTAATGAAGACGACAAGATGCAGTACTGTCTGGAACTCGGTGCGACGATGCTGGTAATATGCACTTCATCGCCGATCTCCGAACACATTCTGAAGATGGCAAGAGATGCAGAAGCCACCGTCATTACGACGCAGCTTACGCCTCTGTTCATCACCCGTCTGATCTATCAGACCCCGACCATCGAACACATCATGATCGGCAAAGAAAAGATCGACTATTTCAATATCAACGATACGATCGATGAAGCATCCAAGAAGATCGCCAAGTCCCGTCACAGATCCTATCCGGTTCTGGATGGCGAAGGCAAGGTCGTAGGCGCCATCTCCCGTTATCACCTGTTCAACTACCAGAAGAAACAGCTGATCCTGGTGGACCACAACGAAAAGAAACAGGCTATCGACGACATTGACGATGGTATCGTTCTGGAGATCGTCGACCATCACCGTTTCGGCGATTTCGAATCCGACAACCCGATCAGCATCACGACCATGCCGATCGGCGCTACCGCCTCGATCATCGCCAACATGTTCTTTACGAATAAAGTAAAACTTGACAAGAAGCTTGCCGGCCTGCTGATGGGAGCCATCATCTCCGATACGATGAACCTGAAGTCTCCGACGACAACGCCGATCGACATCGAGAACGTGGAGAAGCTGAAGAAGATCTCCGGCGTAGAACCTTCTGAACTGTCCGAAGGCATCATCAAACATTCCGAATCACTGCTGAACAAGCGCTACATCGAGATCGTCTACGATGACTTTAAAGAATTCAATATCGAAGGAAACAAAGTCGGTCTGGCACAGGCCGTATGTACATCCAGAGAAGAGTACGTCAAACTGAAGGATTCTCTGCAGCGTTATCTGGAAGATGCCTGCAAGTCCGGAGGCTACGATCTGATGGTGACCATGCTGACAAACGCCAACGGTTCAGGCTCCTATCTGTTATCCGCAGGAGACAAGAAGCACGTGGTTCCTGATCTGTTCAAGAAAGACAAGGAAGATTTTATCAACGGTCTGGTTTCCAGAAAGAAACAGCTGCTTCCTGCAGTCATCAAGAGTCTGAGTGCAAAATAATGAACTACCTTCTGATACACGGACATCTGATCGTTGACGGCAGCAGGGAATACCTAGACGGAGCTCTGCTGATCGAAGATGAAAGGATCAGAGAAGTCTATCCCCAGAGCGAAAGGATCAGGGAATATCCTGAAGATACAAGCGTCATAGATCTTGGCGGCAGCATTGTGATGCCGGGCTTTTTCGATACCCATACCCACGGCATTGGCGGGATCTCTTTTGATACCGCTACTTTGGAGCAGATGGAGAAAGCCTCCTACGAATTCGCGCAGGACGGGACGACCAGCTATCTGGTATCCCTGTCCTACGATCTCTCCATGGATCATATCTGCAGCCAGTTAAGAAGGCTGGAGGATTATCATAGTACGACTTCCCGCTTTGAAGGAATACATCTGGAAGGACCTTTCCTTTCGAAGAAGCATCTTGGCATGGGAGATCCGGAACGTTTTCTGGAACCGGACACGACGATGGTGGAGGAATTCCTGAGGAGCAGTTCCAGGATCAGACAGATGACGATCGCTTACGAACTGGATGGAGCCAAAGAAATCGGAAAGCTCCTGCATGACAAGGGAATCAGAGTCATGTGTGGCCACTCCGATGCTTTGATCGATGATTTGGATGAAAACGTTGACGGTTTTACCCATCTGTTCAATGCGATGAGAGGGCTGCATCATCGGGATATTACCCTGGTAAACTGCGCCTTCATGAACCGGTGGAACTATGAACTGATCGCCGACGGCAATCACGTGGACCGCAACGTATTGAGCCTGCTGCTTCAGCACACCGGCAGAGACAGGATGATGCTGGTGACGGATTCCAGTACTGCCCGCAATCTTCCGGATGGAGAATACGACTTCATCTCCAAGCACTGCGTCAAGAAGGGAACGAAATTCATATCCACGGACGGCCACTATGCCGGCAGCGTTGTCTCGATCAACGATGAAATGAAAGTGCTCCATGAACTGGGAGCGAAATATACGGATCTGCTCTGCTATTCCGGTCTGAACGCATTCACGTTCTACGGTCTGGATCAGCAGTACGGATCACTGATCAAAGGAAAACATTCCGACCTTGTCTTCATGGATGACGATCTCAATATCCGGAATGTGATGGTTAGGGGGAAATTCCTGTATGACTAGATTCTATCTGAAAGTCAGTATCTATTTCTTCTGTTTCCTGCTGAGTCTGTTCGGACTGAACGGTTTCGACTACAACCGTTTCATCAGACAGGGAAGGACCGTTCAGGCTCAGGTCCTTTATTTCATCATCGCCTGCTGTCTTGCCTATCTGATGGGCAGTTTTCTGATGGCGGTGATCTACTATTTCAATTAAGGAAAACAAAATGATTCTGGTAACGGGAGGGAACGGAAATATCGGAAAGGCGCTCTGCAGCGAATTAAGCATAAGAGATTTTGAAGTACTCTCCATCGGCAGAAGACCTGCCGATCAGCAGCCCTATCTTCATGTATCCTGTGACATCACAAAAACGGAAGATCTGGACCGACTGTTCAGCGAATACCGGATCGATCAGATCGTACATCTGGCGGGACTGACCAATACGGCTGCCCTGAACGATCCTGAAACGGCGGTAGCGATCAATGTGAACGGTTCGATCAATCTGATGAAGAAAGCAATCGAATATCATGTCCCGTTTCTCTACGGCAGTTCCGTAAATGCGATCGGGCTTCCTCAAAACGATGCTCCGGTGAAGGAAGACGACGTCTGTGTTCCGCAGGAATTCTACGGCTGGACGAAACGTTTTGTGGAAGAAACAGGGATCGCCTTATCTAGAAGCGAAGGTCTTCTGTTTACAGCCTTGCGTATCCCAACCGTGTTGGGTGAAGGACAGGGATCGAAAAACACGCCGTGGAGAGAAACCTGTTTTACAAAGATCGGCAAGGGCGGGGAACTGCAGATCACCTATCATCCCGACATCTGTATCCCGGTTATCCATATCGAGGATCTGATCGAGATGATCTGTGCCGTTCTGTTTACAACTAGAGAAAGAAAACGCATCTACAACCTTCCGTGCGAAAAGATCAATATCAAAGAGTTTGCGGAAACGTTGAAGGAGATCGACCCGTCGTTAAAAGTCACGACCGGAGAGAGAAGGCCGAAGGGAATGTGCTCGCGGATCGACAGCTCCCTGTTCACAGAGGATTATCCAATCAAAGTAAAAACAGTCAAGGAAAGACTGATCGAGGCAAAGAAAAAGAATGAAATACTATGACATCAGTGAAACATATGAAAAAGGGATGCTGAGATATCCGTCGTTCAAGGACTTTGAACTGGTCTTTGACCGCGAATATGATCTGGGCAACACCATGGCCCAGTCTCATTTTGAAATGAACTCCCATCTGGGAACGCATCTGGATTCCCCTTACCACATGATCAAAGAAGGAAAGCGAATCGAAGACTACGAACTGGAACGTTTCATCGGCAAGTGTCAGGTCATTTCCCTGAAAGACAGAGACTGCATCGGTGAGGAGGATCTTCGAGAGATCGACATCCAGGCGGATCGTCTGATCTTCAAGACAGACAACTATGAACGGATCACCAACGGCAGTTTTGAGAACGTATATTTCAAGGAAGATGCCGGAAGATATCTTGCTTCCTTGGGCGTCAGACTCATCGGCATCGATTGTTTCAGCGTTGACAGGATCGGCAGCAAGTCCTATCAGGCCCATATTGCGATCCTAGGAAACGGAATCGCGATCCTGGAAGGGATATTCCCGCAGGATGTACCGGATGGGATCTACTTCATGATGTGCCTTCCGTTAAAGATCGCTTCCGCGGAAGGATGTCCGTGCAGAGTGCTGCTGTTTGAATATGGAGATATAGAAGCGTATATCGGAAACCGGGAATAGAAAGGAACAGAAAATGAGCATCGTAAAAACAATGGATGAAGTACGGGAATACGTCTGTTCCGTATTGGAAGAAAAAGGAGTGTCAGAAAAGGTTGCAGAAGTCGTTGCGGATTCCCTGGCGTATGCGGACGGCAGAGGGACAAGATCCCACGGCCTGAACATGCTGAGTGCCTATATCGACCGGATCAACGGCGGAGGTGTCGATGTCAAAGCGCTTCCGGAAACGGTAAAAGAAGATGCATCTACGGCTGTCGTGGATGCCCGCAACACCTTCGGTCAGTACGGTGTACAGTATCTGACGGACCTCCTGCTGAAGAAGATACAGAACGCTTCAGTCGTCTGCGGCAGCGTCAGGAATCTTAACCACTGCGGCGCCCTGGCCTACTACACGGAACAGTGTGCCAGAAAAGGGTATATCGCGTTCCTGTTTGTGAACGCCAATCCGACGGTCGCTCCGTTTGGAGCCATGGAGGCAAAACTGGGAACCAATCCGATGTCTGTCGCAATTCCAAGGGAAGAAGCACCAATTGTCCTTGATATGGCCAGCAGTACGGTAGCCAAAGCCAAGATCTACCATGCCGCCAAGACAGGGCACAAGATCGATCCGTCCTGGGCTCTGGATCAAAACGGCAATCCTACGGATGACCCCAACGAAGCCATCAAAGGTGTTCTGACATCCATGGCCGGTCCGAAAGGCTATGGCATCGCTCTGATCGTCGAAGCGCTTGCGGGTGTCGTATCCGGAGCAGGCATCACAAGTGAAGTGTCCAGCGTACATCGTGGCATCGATAAAGGAATGAACGCTGGGGGATTCATGATCCTGATCGACCCGAAAGCCTTTCTGGATGAAGAGGAGTATGAACAAAGGATCAAACACCTGGTGGATGACATCAGAAACAGTAAAACTCAGGAGGGAAAGAAAGTCTTCCTTCCGGGAGAGATCGAACAGAACAATCTGAAGAAAGCAGAAACAGAAGGAATCGAATACGAAGAAGTATTCTTTGAATAACGGATAAGGAGAAGAGAAATGAAAGCAAAAGAATTTATCGGCATCATCCCGCCGCTGCTGTCCTCTTACGACAAGGATGGCAACATCTATGAAAAAGGAATCCGGGAGATCATCCGGTTCATCCTTCCGCATGTCAACGGACTCTATCCGGTTGGCACATACGGATGCGGGCCTTGCATGAGCATCGACGAGAGAAAGAAAGTCCTGGAGATCATTCTGGATGAAGTACATGGACGTGTCCCGGTCGTAGCCCATGTCGGCACGGCCGATACCAAGACCACGGTAGAACTGGCAAAACATGCCAAGGCGGCAGGCGCTTCCGGTGTCGGAGCCATTGCCCCGTACTATTCGCCGAACCTGTCTGAAGAAGCGCTGTACAGACATTTCAAGGGACTGCTGGATGCGGTAAACGAAGAGGAATTCCCTGTCTTTGTCTACAACAACAAGAACTACTCCCAGAACGTCATTACGCCGAAACTCTTAAAGAGACTGGCAGATGACGGATTAAGAGGCATCAAGGACTCTTCTTTTGACCTGGTAAGCTTCTACAACTTCCAGGATGCCGTCAAGGATTATCCTGACTTCAATGTTATCGTCGGAACGGAAGCCATCTTCTGCGGCGCTTTCGATGCGGGTGCTACAGGCTGCGTCTGCGGTCTAGGCAACATCTATCCGGAACTTCTGCAGGAGATGTATCAGGCGTATCTCTCAGGAAACAAGGAAAAAGCCATTGAACTGCAAAGAAGAGTCATCCAGTTAAGAAACATCACCAAACTCGCTCCATCCGTGCCGGTCATGCATGCGATCCTGCAGATGAGAGGTGTCGATGCGGGTATTTCCAGAAGCCCGTATATCGAGATCTCCGATGAACTTAAAGCGAAAGTCAGGGATGCACTGACTGCGCAGGGCCTCTTGTAGTTTTCTCAAAGAATAATGCTATAATTGTTTCTGTACACATAAGGAGGTACTAATATGGGATTATTAATCGGTTTATTATTTAGTGCATTAGCCGGATATGTAGGTTCCACATTAATGGGAATGAAAGGACCTTGGTATCAGTATGTACTCTTAGGTCTGGCTGGCGGTTTGGTAGGCGGCCTGGCATTCTCTCTGATCGGTATCGGTGCAAACAACATCATCGGTCAGGCGATCATCTCTACTTTAGGTGCCTGCATCGTCATTTATCTTTACAGAATGTTAAAGAAATAAGAAAGTCCCCGATCTATCGGGGATTTCTTTTGTCTGGATGATGTATAATGGAAACATGGAGACGTATCGAAGTGGTCATAACGGGAACGACTCGAAATCGTTTGATCGCCAGAAGCGGTCCGTGGGTTCGAATCCCACCGTCTCCGCCAGTGAAATAGGATCTGCCGCATTACAGCGGCAGATTTTTGTTTATTCGATATGTTAACATGGAATCATGAATCAGCGGAAACTTATCGCCAGTATCCTCCTCCTGCTTGCTACGCTGAGCTGGGGACTGAGCTATGCGATACAGACGATCACAGCCGATCAGCTGCAGACTTTTACGATCGTTTTCTTTAAGGGGATAGGGGGTCTTATACTGCTTCCTTTGCTGATCAGGGGAAAGAAACACATCGGTAAAAAGGAGATCATAGGCGGTGTTCTGATCGGTCTTGCGGCATCTGTCGGATGCATCCTCCAGCAGAGAGGCATGGAGCTTTCTACCGTCAGCAAGGCTTCTTTCATTACCGCCTTGTATATCGTCTTTGTTCCATTGATTGAATCTTTCCGAGGAAAAAGGCCTGGGATCAAGATGCTGACAGCGGTCGGCGTTGCTCTGGCAGGCTTATACTTCCTGTGTCTTTCCGGTCAGGTATCCCTGAATGTCGGAGATCCGATTCTGCTTGCGGGGTCTTTCTTCTTTGCCCTGCAGATCGTTTTTATCGACATTTATTCTCGGGAATGCGACGGTATCGTTTTGACTTTAATATCCCAGCTGACTGCGGCTTTTCTGTCCGGGATCGTTATGATAACAGTAGAGAAACCGACCATGCTTCAGATTTCTCAGTCGTTGCTGCCGATCCTGTATCTGGCAGTGATATCCGGAGGGATCGCCCAATGTATCCAGATCGTCTATCAGAAGGATGTCGGTCCTTCGCTGGCTTCTCTGATCATGTCTATGGAATCGGTATTCGGTGCAGCCGGAGGATGGCTGCTGCTGTCTCAGACGATGAACGGGAGAGAGATCTTCGGAGCAGTACTGGTGTTTGTTGCCGTAATGATTGCGGAAGAATAAAAGAACTGAAACGATTCGTGCCGTTTGATTGACTTCTTTATCACAAGCGATATAATTAAATAGTTAGTTAACGAACTAATTATTTGGAGACAATATGGAAAGAAGTGTAATAAAAGAGATCAGAGATATCGATAAGATGATCGGGAAGTACATCTCTGATGGACATGATCCCAGGAGGATCTTTAATCTCACTCAGTTTCAGATCATTCATTACCTGCTGAAACATACAGAGGAAAATGTCTGCCAGAGGGATCTCGAGATAGAGACGAATCTGAAGAAAGCTTCGATTACCGGAGCGATCGATTCTCTGGTGGAAAAGGGAATGGTAAAAAGGGTTCAGTCTTGCGAAGACAGGAGGGTGAACTATATCCGTCTGACGAAAAAGATGCTGGAATACAAGCAGAACTTCGAGAACAGGATCGCCGAGCTGAATGAAAATATCATCATGGATATCGATCCGGAAGAACTGGAATCTTTTTTTCATGTACTCGATAAGATCAAAGAAAACATCGGAAAGGAAGGGGAAAGATGAAACTGATACTGAAATATCTGAAACCGTACGTTCTCATCGTTCTGGCTATTGTTGCCCTGACTTTCGTACAGGTCCAGACGGAACTGACTTTACCCGACTACATGTCGAAGATCGTTACCGACGGCATTCAGTACGGAGGCATTACGGATGAAGTACCATTGGCTGTCACGGCAAAGGATCTGGAACTCATTACTTCTTTTATGAATGAAGAAGACAGAAACATGATCCTTTCTGCCTACTATCCTGTTGAAAAGGGAACAGCCAAAACGATAGATGAACAGGAGATCGTATTCAAGGAAGATGTTTATCTGCTGAGGGAGGATTATCTTTTCCCTGCGGATGTTCCTGATGTGAAACAGACGATGCTTAGACCGCTGGTCTACGCCTATCTGGCAAAGCAGAACGGCCTGGATACAAACGGAGATACTGTCGCCGTAATGAAAGAACTGGATGCACAGATGGAAGGTCTGGAAGACAACTTCACCAGTATGGCGAAACTCTATATCAGCGATCTCTATACCAGTGTCGGTCTGTCGACGCAGAAGATACAGAGCAGCTATATTCTTTCTTCCGGAATGGTGATGCTGGGGATCGCTGCGATCGGTGTAGTAGTTCAGCTGCTTTCGACATATCTGTCCGCCAAGACTTCTGCCAAGGTCGCTGCCCGGATGCGCAGAGACGTTTTCGAGAAGGTAGAGTCTTTCTCTTCCAGTGAATTCTCCCGTTTTTCTACTTCATCGCTGATTACCAGAAGCGGCAACGATATCACCAAGGTCCAGCAGCTGATCCAGCTGATGCTGAGGATGATGCTGATGTCGCCGATCATGGGAATCACCGCTATCATCAAGGTAACCAGATATCCGGGGATTTCCTGGCTGCTGGTCGTTGCCGTCGGCGTGATCATCTGTACCGCGATCATCCTGGTCATTTTTGCCGTACCGAAGTTTGAAGTGATACAGAAACTGACCGACCGGATCAATTCGATCATGCGGGAATTTCTGGACGGTATTCTGGTCATCAGAGCCTTCAATGCCCAGAAGAGGGAAGAGGAGAAGTTTGAAGATATCAACCGCAGTTTCCGCAAGACCGACCGCTTCGTATCCATCGTCATGAATATCATCGGTCCTGTCATGACACTGGTCATGAACGGGCTGACGATCGCGATTACCTGGTTCTCGGCCAGACTGATCGATATCGATGCGATGACGATCGGTGAGATGATGGCCTTCTCGCAATACGCCATCCATGTAGTCATGTCGTTCATGTTTGTAACGGTGATGTTCTTTATGGTACCGCGTTCCCTTGTTTCCGTCAGAAGGATCAGCGAAGTCCTGGATACCGAGAATACGATCCTGGATCCCGAGGATGTCGCTGTGCTTCCGGATGAAAACGGAACACTGAAGTTTGAACATGTCGGTTTCCGTTATCCGGGTGCAGAAGAAAGCGTTCTGGAGGATATCAGCTTTACGGCTGAACCGGGTGAAACAGTCGCTTTCATCGGTTCTACCGGTTCCGGCAAGTCTACAATCATGAAACTGATCCCGCGTCTCTTCGATGTTACGGAAGGCAAGATCACCTACTGCGGTCTGGATGTCAGAGATGTCGCTCAGAGTCAGCTGCATGAAAAGATCGGTTTTGCTTCGCAGAAAGCCGTTCTGTTCAGCGGGGATATCCTTTCCAATATCGAATTCGGCAGAGAGATCCCGGAAGAACAGATCCGGCAGGCGGTTGAAATCTCCCAATCAGAGAACATCATCAGCGAGAAAGAGGAAGGTCTGCACGCTTTGATTACGCAGGGCGGAACAAACGTATCCGGCGGACAGAAACAGCGTCTGTCGATCGCCAGAGCGCTGGCACAGGACAAGAACGTCTATATCTTTGATGACTGCTTCTCGGCTCTGGACTATGAGACGGACAAGAAACTGCGTGCGGCTCTGAACGAACTGATACAGAAGACAAAATCGACTGTGCTGATCGTTGCACAGCGTATCGCAACGATACGGAATGCCGACAAGATCATCGTTCTGGATAACGGAAAGATCGTCGGTGAAGGAAAGCACAAGGACCTGCTGAAGAGCTGTAAAGTCTATCAGCAGATCGCCTATTCACAGCTTTCAAAGGAGGAACTTGCCTGATGCCGCCGATGAGACTGGTTGAAAAACCGAAGAACTTCAAGGGTACGCTGAAACAGCTTACCGCCTATGTCAAGCCTTATTACGGAAGGATCGTTTTAAGTCTGATCCTGATGATCACCTCGACGGTCATGTGCATCTACGGACCTCGGCTGATCGGTAATGTTACGACACTGCTTTCCCAGGGTATCCTGGCGAAATACAAGGGAGAAGGAGGAATCGATTTCGTCAAGATCGGTGAGCTGATCTCCTTTATCCTGGTCATCTATTCCATATCGGCTCTGATCGATTACGTAGTCAATATCCTGCATACGCTGGTTGCCGTGGATATCTCCTACCGTTTAAGAGAAGATATCTCGAAAAAGATCAACCGTCTGCCTCTGAAGTACTTTGACGGACAGAGCCACGGCGATGTCCTGTCGAGAGTAACCAACGATGTAGACAACATTTCCAACAACCTGACTTCTACCGTATCGCAGGTGCTGAATTCCATGGTCAATATCGTCGGAGTGCTGGCGATGATGATCCTGATCTCTTTTAAACTGACGGTGATCTCCCTGATCGTTCTGCCGTTATCCGGCATCATTGCCGCATCCATGGTCAAGAAGTCCCAGAAGCATTTCTCCGACCACTCCAAGTATCTGGGCGAGATCAACGGGCACATCGAAGAGATGTATTCCGGACACCTGCTGGTCAAGACCTACAACTACGAAAACAAGTCAATCGAAAAGTTCGACAGCATCAATGAACGTCTGTATCAGGCTGCCTACAAGTCCCAGTTCTATTCCGGGATCATGCATCCTCTGACGGGTTTCCTGCAGAACATCGGTTATGTGGCGGTCTGTCTGGTGGGAGGATTTGAAGTGATCAGCGGAAGAATGCTGATCGGAGACATCCAGTCGTTTACGACTTATGTCAGAAGACTGCAGCACCCGATCTCTTCCATAGCCCAGCTGATGAATACGATACAGACGATGATCGCAGCGGCAGAGAGAGTGTTTGATCTGTTGAATGAAACAGAGGAAGAGGCCGATACGAAGGATCCTGTATCCATCTATGACGAAGCAGGAAACATGAAGATCGAAGGAAACGTCACCTTTGAGAATGTCCGTTTCGGCTATGATCCTAACAGGATCATCATCAACGATTTCTCCATGTATGTGGCTCCGGGCAAGGATGTGGCAATCGTCGGCCCGACCGGTGCCGGAAAGACCACTCTGGTAAAGCTGCTGATGCGTTTCTACGAACTGAACGGCGGAGCCATCTATGTCGACTACAGGAACATTAAAGACTATAGCAGAGAAGATCTGAGATCCATCTTCGGCATGGTCCTGCAGGATGCCTGGCTCTTTGACGGAACAATCAAAGAGAATATCCGTTTCGGCAAGCCAGATGCTACCGATGAACAGATCTACGAAGCCTGTAGACTGGCGCATGTCGACCGTTTCATCAAGACGCTGGAGAACGGCTATGATACGGTGATCAGTGAAGATACTTCCGGGATCTCCCAGGGACAGAAACAGCTGCTGACGATAGCCAGAGCTTTCCTGAAGGATCCGAAGATCCTGATCCTGGATGAAGCGACATCTTCCGTCGATACACGCACCGAACAGCTGATCCAGGATTCCATGGAAGAGTTAAGAAAAGGCAGAACGGCCTTTACGATCGCCCACAGGCTTTCTACGATACGCAATGCCGATATCATCATCGTTCTGGACAAGGGCGATGTGGTGGAAGTAGGCGACCATGAACAGCTGATGGAGAAGAAGGGATTCTACTACAATCTTTACAACGCGCAGTTTGAAAACTAGACGGCACATCGGTTGAAATGCCGATACCATAAAGGTATAATTAAAGCCAAGGCACTGTCCTGGCTTTTTTTATGAAGAAGAACCTTATTAGAAATCTTTATCTGAAGTATTCCTGGCTGTTTCTGATCGGAATACTGGCAGATATCATGGTTGATATCGCTCAGACCTATGTGCCTGATTTTTTGGGTGCTGTCGTCGAGATTGTTTCCTATAACAGCAATCCTACCTATGCGGATATCTCCCATCTGATCAGGCAGATTTTCCTGATCGCTTTTGTTCTGCTGATCGGTAGAGCGCTGCTGCGTTTTACCATCCTGCTGGCATCCGGAAAGATCGAAGCTGAAGTACGGTACGACATGTTCCTGAAGGCGGAAAGACTTTCCCAGAGATACTACCATGAAAACAAGATCGGTACGATCATGTCCTGGTTCTCTTCGGATGTTGAGACCATCGAAGAATTCACCGGATGGGGTACGATCATGATTATCGATACCCTGTTCCTGTCGGTCATTTCCATATACAAGATGGTCAGAATGGATGTCGTTCTGACGGTCATCGCATTGATCCCGATGGCAGCCCTGATCATCTGGGGCAACCAGGTCGAGAAGCTTTGGTCGGAGAAATGGGAAGAAAGACAGAAGCAGTTCGACAAGCTTTACGATTTCACCCAGGAGACTTTTGCAGGGATCCGCGTCATCAAGGCTTTTGTCAAGGAAGCGCAGGAGCTGAAAGCCTTCTCCAAGGTGGCAAAGGAGAACGCCGACAAGAACCTGGAATTCACCCATTCTACAATCAAGTTCGATGTCTATATCGAGCTGATCATCGGAACGACGATGACGCTTCTGATGGGTGCAGGATCCTATTTCATCTACTGCTGCGTCAAGGGAATACCTCTTGTCATAATGGGCCATACGATCACCCTGACCGCAGGCGGACTGACGACCTTTATCGGCTATGTCGATAATCTGATCTGGCCGATGATCGCCATGGGACAGATCCTGCAGATGCATTCACGTTTCAAGACATCCGCTGGCAGGATCTACGATTTCTTGAATCAGGAAGAAGAGATCCACAACAGCGAGAATGCTGTGAAGCTGGAAGACTGCAGAGGCAAGATCACCTTCAAGGATTTCTCTTTCGCCTATCCGGATGGAGATACCCATTCCCTGAAGAACGTTTCCTTTGAAATACAGCCGGGCGAAATGGTCGGTCTGGTCGGCAAGATCGGTTCCGGCAAGACGACCCTGGTCAATTCCCTGCTGAGACTCTACAACATCGACAAGGGCAAGATCTTTATCGACGACATCGATCTGATGGACATCGATATTACCAGTCTGAGAGATGCGATCGCCTATGTACCGCAGGACAATTTTCTGTTCTCGGACAATATTAGGAACAACATCTCTTTTGCCAACAACAAGGCGGACATGTCGGAAGTCAGGAATGCCGCCAAGTTTGCGGATGTCGACGACAATATCCTGGGCTTTTCAGAAGGCTATGAGACAATCACCGGAGAAAGAGGCGTGACCCTTTCCGGCGGACAG
>JAFZQL010000055.1 GCA_017620435.1 Erysipelotrichaceae bacterium | reverse complement strand
TCTATCTGAAACAAAGAAAAGCACCTGAAAAACAGCAGGTGCACAAGGATTCATAATACCGGATCTTAAGATCCGGTTTTTCTTTGCTTGGTCCGATCTGTCGCTATTCTGTAACGGTATCGGCAATACTGAAACCGGTAAAAGAAACGCCGATATTGACAGTGATATGATCGCTGTCTTTTACTGTCAGTTCTCTTTTGTCTACGGTGATGTGTGAATTGTCGGAATTGCGGTGTCCGATCTCCAGAAGGTGTGTTCCTTCCGCGACTTCAAATTCACAGCTCTGATCATTTCTGATCTTTCCGACATTCTGATCATCGCAATAGATATACAGCGATACGCCGCCCTGCAGCATTTTCTTTGGTCTGATAACGGTAATCTTTGCCATAAATACTCCTTTCAGTACAATATCAGATACTCTTAGCCCGCATGATCGCTTTTTTGATGTTGTCCAGATTGACCTGGTAGTTCTTTTCGTAGCAGCATGCGTAGAGGATGTATAGGATCACAAACAGAGACAGTTCTCCCGTCAACGGGGAGAAGTAGATGTCGAATTTCTGTTTGTTACTTAAATTAAGGACACACTGGAAGGCGTTATAGTCGATCGAGTTGTCTGCCGAAGTGATCAGAATGGCCGGCAGGCTGTCTTTCTTCAGGATCGGGATGACGTCTTTAGCCAGGTTTCTGGAAATGGTAGAACCGGAATAGGAGATGACGATTGAAAGGACGTCCGGAGTCGTACGGATCGCCGAGAAGAGATACTGGCCCTCGTTGTTTAGGATCTCTACCTTTTTACCTATTCTTTCCATATTGTATTTGAAGGAATTCGCAAAAGGCAGGTAGGTAAATGAACCGTATACGGCAATCGAACTGCATCGGTTGATCATCTCTACGGCTTTGTTGATGAGCTTGGAAGGATTCAGATTGATCGTCTCATCGATAACCAGATGCATCATGTTGGCGATCGTCTTTTCGATTTCGAAGACCGACATGTCGGGAGAGATCGGCAGATCGTAGTTGATTGGCGTATCGTCGGTGATCGAGGAAGAGATTTCTTTGATGAACGAGACTCTGAAATCGCTGTAGTTCCTGTAACCCATCTTTTGAACGAAACGGGAAATGGTCGGTCCTGAAACATAGGAGACTTTTGCCAGATCGGTCAGTTTGATCGAGGAGATCATTTCCGGATTGTTTAGAAGGAAGTTGACCAGAGCTCTTTCCGAGGCGGTCAGTTTTAATGAGGATACCTTATCGGTAAACTGTGTCAGCATACCTGTATCATAACAGAAAATGAAAGAAATTTCCAGAATATGCTATAGAATCATTTCATAATGAAAGAAAAATACAAAATGAGCATGCTTCCCGTTTTTCTGATTGTTTCAGGATATATTAATATCAACAAAGATCGTTTTAACGATAAAAGAGGAACAACCATGAAATATGCTGCAGTAGGATGCTGGGACTACAAGAAAGAGAATGGCGGTATTGCTGTCGTTGCTGTTGATGAAAATACCGGTCATCTTTCTCTGCTGAAAAAGTACTGTACAAATGTCAATGTCGGCAGTACGCCGGCTTTTGACGGAAAGGATACGATCTATTTCATCGATGAAACCGCAAACATGGATTACGCTCCTTACGGAGGCGGAGGCGGCGGTTATGTGTATGCCGCAAGGATAGACCGGGAAAGCGGGGAACTGACGATCCTGAACAAGGTCAGATCCCTGGGAACCAATCCGTGCTACTGCGCTCTGGATCAGGAGAGAAAACATCTGCTGGTGGTTCATCATACTTCCAGTTCCCATAATGTTACGAAACTGGTCAGAAAGGAAAACGGAGAGATCGATGCCGAGATCCTGTACGATGACGCTTCCGTTCTGCTGTTTGATCTGAATCCTGACGGCAGCATCGGCAAGGCTCTGGACTACCACATTCATCCGCAGAACGGATTAAGACATACCCTGCTGCATTCAATCTATGAATTCAAAGGTCTGTTCCTGACAAGCGACAAGGGTCAGGACAGGATCTATTCCTATCGTATCAGTGACGGAAAAATCGAACTGCTGGACAGTCTGGAAGTCGGCAAGTTTACTGCCTGCCGCTATATGAGTTTCCATCCGACGCTGAATATCGCCTACGGAACCAATGAAAAGAAGCAGTACATCAACGTCTATCATATTGAACCGGAGACCGGAAAACTGGCTCTGATCAAAGACGAGTTCATCTTTGAAGATTCGGAGTATTCCCGTTTCAATGCCAAGTTCGCAACGGACTGTATCGTCACGCCGAACGGAAGGTATCTGTATGTTGCGCTTGCGGCATTCAGCGGGGAAGACAGGATCGTGACGATGGATCTGGATCAGGAAGGCATGCCGACGTACCGTCACTACAACGTCATTCAAGGCAAGTGTCCGAAGGCTCTGGCAATGAGCGAAGACGGCAGATATCTCTATGCGTGCAATGCGGTGAGCGGAGATATCAGCGTCTATCAGATTCTTGAGAACGGAGATCTGCTGTTCAAAGAAAACGTAAAGATCCCTTGCGGGGCAAGTCTGAGATTTCTGTAACGGTTAGTAAACGGCTGTAAGGCGGTTTCTAAATAAACATATTCACTGATGAAAGGGGGAATTGATTATGGATGATAGTGTTAAGCAACAGATTGCTGAAGACATTGTCAGGTTGGCAGGAGGCATTGACAACATTAAAACCTGTGGTCCTTGCGCGACACGAGTCCGTTTTACCTTACACGACGAAAAGCTGGCGGATTTTGATGCACTAAAAAAGATCCCGAACACTTTGGGCTGTGTAAGAATGTTTGGTCAGTATCAGGTTGTCATCGGCGTGGGCGTGAACAAAGAGATCGCCGATGTAATTAAAGAGCAGATGACAACGAATTAAAAACAAAAGAAAGAGGAGAAAATATGCAAAAAATCAGAGATTTGCTGGTAAAGGTCTTTAGTGACATTTCCGCAATAACAATCGAAATCGTTCCAATGCTGATTGGTGCCGGCTTCGTGTCAGGCATGTGTGCGCTTTGGAAGAACCTGGGTGGTGACACAGGCAACTCTGTCTACCAGATCCTGAACATGCTGGGTGCAGTCGGAACCTACGGTCTGCCGTTCTATATGGCATATGCGGCTTCCAAGAGATTCGGAGCCCATACCGGTATCGCACTGCTGCTGGCTGTGTTTATCACCTATCCTTCATTGGCAAGCTATATCAACGGTGAAGAGGCCGTCAAGTTCCTGGGCATTCCGGTTCCAAAACAGACGTATACCGGAACGTTCTTCCCGATGATCATTACCTGCTATGTTCAGTCTTTGGCTGAAAAATACATATTCAAGAAATTCCCTCAGGCATTAAGCTCTTCCATTACTCCTGCTTTGGAAGCCATACTGATGTCTGTCGTTGCGATCCTGATTACAGCCCCTTTAGGAAACATCATCGGTGTAGCGATTGCAAACGCAGTCCTTTGGATCCATTCCCTGATCGGTCCTGTCGGTATCATCATTGCCTGTACGTTATGGCCTCTGCTGATCTCTACAGGCGCTCACATGGCTTTCGTTCCTTATATGCAGATGACGCTGGCCGAACTGGGTGTCGAGAAGATCGTCTTCCCTGCTTCCATCGGTGCAAACTACAGCCAGATGGGTGTCTGTCTCGCTGTTGCCTTGAAGGCTAAGACAAAGAAGCTGAAAGCCGAAGCGGCTGCCGCAGGCGTTTCTGCTTTCAACATCATTACCGAACCGGCATTATACGGTATCGACTTCAAGCTGAAGAGGCCTCTGATCGCTGCTTTATGCGGATGCTTCGCCAGCGGTGTCTGGGTAGCTTTAAACAAAGTCTATGCCTACAACATGGCAGGCGTAAGTATCTGGGGTCTGGCAACCTGGTCTTCAGAAGCCAATCCTAGAAACCTTGTGAATGCCATCATTGCCATGGTCATCTCTGTCGTCGTCGCATTCGTTGTAACTTGGGTCTTAGGTTTCGATGAGACGGAATTCGCAACAGAAGAAGAACTCGCAAGCGGCAAGATCAATACAGCCGGTAAAAAGGCATAATCATACCGCTTATCGTCAATTACAAATAGCGCAATGATAATCTGCAACGCAAATCTATCGTTGCGCTATTTTTCAATCGTATGCAGGAGGTAGAATCAATGAAGTTTCCAAAGGATTTTATGTGGGGTGTATCGCTGGCTGCCCATCAGTGCGAGGGCAGTTTTGAGGGCGACGGAAAAGGCAGAGGGATCTCGGAAAGAGAGCAGTTTCATAATCCCATGTCCGATTTCTATCACCGTTATCCGGAAGACATCGAAATGCTGTCGCAGCTGGGCATTCATGCTTTCAGAATGAGTATCAACTGGTCCAGGATCTATCCGGATCCTTGGGGCGAAGCCAATCAGATCGGAATCTCTTACTACAGAGATCTGCTTACAAAACTAAAAGAAAAGAACATCAAACCTATCGTTACATTAAGCCATTATGAAATGCCTTATCTGATCTCCAGGATCAATGGTTTTGTAAGCAAGGAAAGCATAGACTTGTTTATGAAGTATGTCAGAACCTGCTTTGAAAACTTCGGCGATCTGGTCGAATACTGGCTCACGTTCAACGAACTGAACTGTGAGCACATGCCCGGTCACAACAAGATGAACGGCATCATCAGCAGCGAAAACCATCTTGAATGGGACTATGCCGCCTTAAACAACAAGCTTGTCTGCAGCGCTTTGGCAACAAAACTCCTGCATGAGATGTACCCGGATTCCAGGATGGGAAACATGATCGGCTATTTCCCGATCTATCCGCAGACCTGCAATCCGAAGGATTTCTTAAAAATGATGCAGAAGACTAATCTTCTTCATCATATCTGTCTGGAAGTCCAGTGCAACGGGGAATACCCGTATTTTGCCTGGTCCTATTTTAAAGAGAACGGCATCGATATCCATGTCACGGAAGAACAGAAACAGATCCTGAAGGAAGGAACAGTCGACTTCATTTCAATGAGCTACTACTGTTCCAATGTGGTGACCTACAAGTACGATCTGGAGAGAAGGTCCGGAAACCAGATCGGGGGAATCGACAACGAATTTCTGGAAAAGAACGACTGGGGCTGGACGATAGATCCGGAAGGTCTTAGGATCGTTCTGAACGACTGCTATCAGAGGTACAAGATGCCGATCATTATCGTAGAGAACGGTCTTGGTGCCTATGATACCAAAGAAGAAGACGGCTCCATTCATGACACTTACCGGATCGAATACTTCCATGATCATCTTTCTCAGCTGGCCAAGGCGGTCGTAGAGGATGGCGTTGATGTTTTCGGCTACTGTCTGTGGAGCGCGATCGATATTGTATCGGTCAGTGCGAATACGATTTCCAAGCGTTACGGTCTGATCTATGTGGATGCCGATGACGACGGGAAAGGAACCTTTGACCGGTTCAGGAAAGACAGCTACTACTACTATCAGAAAGTGATTGCAACAAACGGAGAAGCGATCTGATGACAACCGAGAGGATCAGAGAAAATCTGGCATACAGAAACATAGTCTCAAGAGACTACGTTTTGCTTTGCAGCGTAAACTTTCTTATGATTCTGGCACAAAGAATGACCAATTCCGTCCTGTCGGTCTATGCCGATTCCCTAGGCGCATCAGGTACGCTGACAGGACTTTTATCCAGCGCCTTTACCATTACTTCGATCCTGCTGGCTCCGCTGGCCGGACAGATCGTCAATCATTTCAGCAAGAAGAAGATCTCGGCCGTATCGATCTGTATCATTGCGATAGCGACCTTCGGTTTCAGCGTTTCCGAACACTTCGAAATTCTTTTCGCTTTCCGCCTGCTGCAGGGAATAGGACTGGCCTTTACCGGTATCAGCTGTCTGACGCTACTTTCTTTATCGGCAGAAGAAGAACAGCTGGCCAAGGCGATCGCCTACTATATGATCTGTACTTCCATTGCCCAGGCCATCGGG
>JAFZQL010000054.1 GCA_017620435.1 Erysipelotrichaceae bacterium | reverse complement strand
GCATCATCATCCTTTTAAGCAAGATCTTCCGGATCCAGGTCACCGCATCCATGATCCTCTTCCTGGAAAAATACGGTCTTTATCTGGCTCTGGCTGCCTTGCTTGGCATGCTGTATGGATCCTACCGGATCTCCAGAAAAATCTATCTGAATAAAGAGTTCTAATATAAAAAGATTCTTATTGAAATTGATTTTCAGATTTGTTATGATATTTACGTTGTAGTCCCTCCTTAGAGGGGATTATAACCGCTCAGAAAAGGTTTCAAGTGCGAGAGCCACCTTCATGGCGAGTCTGAATCTAAATTAAGGAGGTTAATAATGTACGCAATTATTGAAACCGGCGGCAAGCAGCTGAGAGTCGAAGAAGGCCAGACGATCTATGTTGAGAAACTGGATGTCGAAGAAGGCAAGAAGTACACGTTCGACAAGGTTGTAGCAGTCGAAAACAATGGTCTGACTTTAGGTACTCCGTATGTAGAGGGCGCCAAGGTTACCTGCAAGGTAGAAAAACAAGGCAAGGGAAAGAAGATCATCATCTTCAAGTACAAACAGAAAACCGGTTCTACCAGACGTAAGCAGGGTCATCGTCAGCCATACACCAAACTGACTGTCGAAAAGATCGGCTAATGATCAAAGCGAAATACGAAGTAAAGGACGGATCTTACCTGTCGCTGGATGTCAAGGGACATGCGGAATACGGCGAATACGGCAAGGATCTGATCTGCGCTTCGGTCAGTTCTATCCTGTTTGGTTTCATGAACGCCCTGGATGAGCTTCAGGAAAACGTCGAGATCAGGCAGAGTGAGAATCGTATAACGGTTGAGGATCATTCAAGTTCAAGTACGGTACAGAATTACTTCGAACTGGTGATCATACAGCTGAAAACGATTGAAGAATCCTATGGAAACTTCATAAAAGTAGAAAGGAAGTAGACACACATGAAATATGTATTAGATATTCAGTTCTTCGCTTCTAAAAAAGGTGTAGGTTCGACAAAGAACGGTCGTGACTCCGAATCCAAGCGTTTAGGCGCGAAGCTGGCAGACGGTCAGTTTGCGACTGCCGGATCTATTATTTACCGCCAGAGAGGCACTAAGATTCATCCTGGAATGAATGTCAAGAAGGGTGGAGACGATACTTTATTCTGTCTGATCGACGGTGTTGTCAAGTATGAACACCTCGGCAAGAAGAAGACCAAGGTCTCTGTCTATCCGGCAGCTTAATCAGTGATCTTTTAAGCCCTTCAGGGGCTTTTTTATTCCTATGCAGTTTATTGATAAAGTAACGTTAAAACTGAAAGCAGGAAACGGCGGCAACGGGCTTGTCGCTTTTAAGCGTGAGAAATACAATCCTCTGGGCGGTCCTTCCGGAGGCGACGGAGGAGACGGCGGTTCGATCATTTTCAAGGTTGATACCAACAAGTCCACGCTGCTGGATCTGCGCTTCAACAAACAGATCAAGGCGGAAGACGGGGAAAACGGCAAGACCAACAACATGTTCGGGGCTTCCAGTGATGATGTCGTGATTAAAGTCCCTTTAGGAACGATCGTAAAGGATCTGGACAGTGATGAGATCGTAGCTGATCTCAATACCCTGGACTCGGAAGAAGTCATCTGTCAGGGCGGAAAAGGAGGCAAGGGGAACTTCCATTTCAAGTCTTCGCGAAATTCTGCTCCGGAATATGCGACTTTAGGTACGCCCGGCCAGCAAAGAAACGTCCTGGTGGAACTCAAACTCTTGGCGGATGTCGGACTGGTGGGACTTCCTTCCGTAGGCAAGTCGACGCTGCTGTCTGTCGTATCCAACGCCAGACCGGAGATCGCCGACTATCCGTTCACGACGCTCAAACCGCAGCTGGGCATGGTCAAGATCGGGGATACTTCCTTTGTTATGGCCGACCTTCCGGGACTCATCGAAGGCGCCTCGCAGGGCAAGGGTCTGGGACACGAGTTCCTGAAACACATCGAAAGATGCAGACTGATCCTGCACGTACTGGACATGGGCAGAGAAGATCCGATCCATGACTACGAAGTCATCAACGAAGAACTGAAACAGTATCCGGGCAATCTCATTGAACGCCCACAGATCGTCATCGCCAACAAGATGGATCTGGACAATGCGGAAGAAAACCTGAAACGCTTCAGGGACAAGTATCCGGAACTGGAAGTCTTTGAAACCATGACCCTGATCAACGAAGGTCTCAAGCCGGTTCTCTACAGGGCAGCGGAAATGCTGAAGGAACTGCCGCAGTTCCCGCTCTACGATCCGAACAAGACCGGCAAGAAGGTCGTCTATACCTACGAAGAAGAGAAACCGTTCGAGATCTACAATGAAGGAAACGGCGTCTGGAGAGTGGAAGGAGACAAGATTCAGAGACTCTTCCTCAACACCAACTTCAAGGACGACGATTCCGTTTTGCGTTTCTCCAGGGCTTTATCCAAGATGAAACTGGATGATGCCTTAAGAGAAAAAGGCTGCCGGAACGGAGATCAGGTCTTCATTGAAGATTACAGTTTTGATTTCAATGACGAAGATTAGAACATTAAGCCGGTAAAACCGGCTTTCTTTTATGTATTGTGATGTATAATTGAAATATGATTGGTTTTGTTAGAGGTATCGTTCATGTATTTGGTCTGGATTATGTGCTGATCAATGTCAACGGCATAGGATACCGCATCAGTTTCTATCATCCGGAAGCTTTAAAAGTCGGAAAGGAAATCACGATCTATACCTATCAGAATGTCAGGGAAGACGAGATCTCTCTTTACGGCTTCCTTTCCTTGCAGGAGTATGATCTGTTTGTCAAGCTGATCTCCGTCAAGGGGCTGGGTCCGAAGATCGCCTCCGGCATCCTTTCAGCTGCATCCGTCGATTCCATCGTCACGGCGATCGAAACGGGAGATGTCGACTTCATGAGAAGAATGCCTGGCGTAGGCAAGAAGACGGCGTCCCAGATCATTCTGGATCTGAAAGGCAAGCTGGTAGAGACGGAAATCATCGACAACGAAAAACTGAACGATGTCAACGATGCGCTGAAACAGTTCGGCTATAAGCAGGCCGAAATCAAGCCGGTTTTAAGAAAACTGGAAAACGAAGACGGTTCAACCGATGAGCTGATCAAGAAAGCTCTGGCAATGCTCATAAAGTAAACATTATGGAAGAAGAAAACAAAGTATTATCTGCCGACAGGCAAAGAGATGACGATGAAGCGAGTCTGAGGCCTCAGTATCTAAGTGAGTATGTGGGGCAGACAGATCTGAAAGAGAATCTGGAAGTTTTCATCAAGGCCACCAAGATGCGCGATGAAGCCCTGGACCATGTCCTGCTCTACGGCCCTCCGGGACTGGGCAAGACGACCATGGCCTACATCCTGGCCAATGAGATGGGCACCAACATCAAGACGACCACCGGTCCAAGCATCGAAAAGACCGGGGATCTGGCAGCCATCCTGTCTTCGCTGCAGGTAGGGGATGTCCTGTTTATCGACGAGATCCACCGACTCCCTAAGATCGTCGAAGAAGTGCTGTATTCCGCCATGGAAGACTTCTATATCGATATCGTCGTAGGCAAGGAAGAGACATCCAAGTCGATCAGACTGGAACTGCCTCCGTTCACTCTGGTTGGCGCCACCACCAGAGCGGGAGCCATCTCCTCGCCATTAAGAGACCGTTTCGGCATCACATCCAAGCTGAACTACTATTCCCAGGATGAACTGGCTCAGATCGTGCGCAGAACGTCAAGAGTCTTTGACAGTTCCATTGAAGAAGAAGCGGTACAGGAGATCGCCAAGAGATCCAGAGGAACCCCGCGAATCGCCAACAGGCTGTTCCGGAGAGTCAGGGACTACGCCCAGGTCAGAAACGACGGGATCATCGATGTTGAGATCGCCAGGATGGCTCTGGAAAAACTGAAAGTCGATTCCCTGGGTCTGGATGATGTGGATATCCGCTATCTGAGAGGTATCATCGAAAGATTCAACGGAGGTCCGGTCGGTGTAGATGCGATCGCCAGTGCGATCGGAGAAGAAACCGTTACTCTGGAAGATGTGAACGAACCTTATCTGCTGCAGATCGGATTTATCAACCGTACCGCAAGAGGCAGAGTGGTGACCGAAAAGGCCTATCAGCACCTCAATGCGACCTACAGCCAGAAACTGTTCTGATCCGTTTTTCCATCATTTTAAAAATGATTGAAAATAAAAGATAACCTATGTTAGAATAATGAAGCGTAAATGGAGGGAACTATAAATGCCAAGAGATTTTGTTACATTCAAATGTTCTGAATGCGGCGAAGAAACATACTTCGGTTCAAGAAATAAGAAGAAACATCCGGAAAAGATGGAAATCAAGAAGTTTTGCCCTAGATGCAACAAGATGACTGTCCACAAGGAGAAAAAATAGGCATAAGCCTGTTTTTTGTTTATGGAAATACAGACTTACATTCTGGGTCCTTTTCAGACCAATACCTACCTGCTGAAAGAAGGTGACAGGATACTGCTGATCGATCCGGCATCCAAGGCGGAGAAGATCATCTCCATTCTGGGAGATCAGAAACCGGATGCCATCCTTCTGACACACGGACATTTCGATCATATCAAAGCCGTAGACGGTCTGTATCAGGAATATCACTGCCCCGTTTATCTGCATGAAGCGGATGAAGCCATGGCCAGAGACAAGAATAGCGGGTCGGTTTTCAGAACGGTTGCCTATATCAGCTGTCCGGTAGAACATCTGAAAGAAGGGAGAATGCAGATCGGACCGTTCGACTTTGAAGTCATATTCACGCCGGGACATACAAAGGGTTCGGTCATCTACGTCTTTGACGACTGCATCTTCACAGGTGATACCCTGTTCAAAGGTTCCATCGGCAGAACGGATCTGAAAGGCGGAAGCGAGAGGGAAATGAAGCAGTCCCTGCAGATCTTCAGGCAGTTCAAGAAAGACTACAATATCTATCCCGGACACGATTTTCCCAGCAAACTGTCCTATGAATTAGCCACAAACATCTATCTGATCGGATAAAAAACTCATTTTCTCGAAAAATGAGTTTTTTTATTTAGGAATCTTCCGTTTTTCCGGGAATGATGTATTAGAGGAAAACATGGAAGAAAGACTGCTGGCACTGCTAAGACTGGCTCTGAAGTATAATGCTACGGATATTCATTTTCTGCAGCGTTATCAGGATACGGTCATTGAAATGAGGGCAGACGGACTCTGTTACAAGGTGAAAGGGAAATTCGAGGATTACCGTCTTTTGAGATATCTGCAGTATCTGGCGAACCTGGATGTCGGGAACATTCTGACACCGCAGACGGGCCAGTTCGAGATGGAGGTCGACGGTACCTTACTGTCATTGAGATTTGCTCTGATCAACAAGCTGAACTACTCCAACGGAGTACTGAGGATTTTGAATTCCAGACTTAGAATCGATGCGGATTCCCTGTCTCACATCAATGCGCAGAATGCTTATTTTAAGTCGCTTTTAAGCCGTACCTGCGGGCTGATCCTGTTTTCGGGACCTACGGGTTCCGGCAAGACGACGACGCTGTATTCCCTGTTAAAAAGCGTTAAAAACAGGAAGATCTATACCATAGAAGATCCGATCGAAGTATACAACGATGAATTCATCCAGCTGGCGGTCAATGAGGCTCTGGGTTTCGATTATGCGGCAGGCGTGAGGCAGATCCTGAGACATGATCCGGACATCATCATGATCGGGGAGATCAGAGAAGAAGCGGCAGCCAGAATGGCCGTTACGGCAGCCAATACCGGACATCTGGTACTTTCGACCATCCATACTTCCAGGGCTTCATCCTGCATTTCCCGGATGTGTGAACTGGGTGTGAACGAGGATCATCTCTACGAGAATCTGATCTGCGTTTCCAATCAGAGAATGTTAACGGATAAAAGGACAAGAGAGATGATCGTGATCTACGAGATCATGGATCTTAAGGAAATCGAATACTTTAGGGAACACAAGAAGAATTCGGATTCTTTCGTCAGTGTGGAGCAGCAGATACAAAGAGGGATCAGTTATGGCATCTTTGAAGACACTGTTTACTGAAAAGAGTCTATCGATCGAAGATCTTTCTTATCTGAGCAGGCTGCTGAAAACGAATCTGTCTCTGAAGCAGAGCCTAGGTCTTCTTAAAAACAGGAAGAACGCGAAGGTCTTTGATGAGATCACCGGACAGCTGGACCGGGGTTTCCTGATCGAAAACATCATCAAGGATTACCTTCCGTCACAGATCAGATCCTGTGCTGTCTCGCTGTTAAATCATCTGTCCTTCAACGATGCTCTGTCCATTTCTTTAAGGATCTACGAGGAACAGCAGGAGAATCGCAGCGGTCTGTTTTCATCGATCGCCTATCCCTGCATCCTGCTGTTTGTGACGATCTCGGCACTGTATCTGTTTGATCTTTACGGGATCGATACGATATTCTCGCTGATCGTTTCCTTCGATGCGGATATCGGCTTCTATCAGGACATCCGTCTGGTATTCCGTATCGTCATCAGATCAATCTATTATCTGATCCTGGCGGGAACACTGATCATCATTTATCTCATTCAGCCAAGGCATATCGTACTGCTGTATCTGTTTCTGTCGGAACACTTTCCCAATTCTCTGATGAGTGTGTACTATTCGGAAGAATTCATGTCATTGCTGCTGATCTGTATCGAACACGGCTACAGGACCAGGGAAGCGATCTCTATCCTGAAAGAGATGAAGAACCGGCCGGTCATCTCGTTTCTGGCCTTTCATCTGGATGAAAGCCTGATGGAAGGAGAAACGATGAAAGAAGCGATGCACAAGAAGTACTATGATTCATCTCTATCCAGATTCATTAAGATCGGCAACTATACGAACGATTTCGTCCAGATCATTTCATCTTATATCCGGATGGCGAAAGAGAAGATCAGACAGCGGATGAAACGCTATACGGTGACGATACAGCTTTCGACTTATGTCTTTATCGGCGCGATCATTGTTTTTATCTATCAGATCCTGTTTATGCCGATGCAGGCGATCAGTATGTATTAAAGGAGGGATAATATGAAAAAAGGGTTTACTCTATTGGAGATGGTGGTTGTTGTGATCATCGTTTCCATCCTGCTGCTGCTTACGATTCCGAATGTTACCAGAGTCATTTCTTCGGTGGATGCCAAGGCCTGTTCGGCTTTATGCAAGGTGGTCGATTCTTCGATCGCCCAGTTCAAGCTGGACTACGGAACAATGCCTTCTTCGATCAATGATCTGGTCAACGGAGGCTATCTGGACAGTTCTCAGACGAAGTGTTCCAACGGGGCGATCCTTTCAATCGTGGATGGTCATTGTGTCAGCAACTAGGGGCTTTACTATGCTGCAGGTCCTGGCGGGTCTGTGTGTCGTAGCGGCGATGGCACTGATCTCGTTTGGGAGCGTTTCAAAGACGGATCTGAGCTACTACAGTTATTTGAACGAATATGTTCTGAAGCAGTCGCAAGCCATGCGCGATAGGAAGCCTGTGACTTATGACAAGGGCGTGAGCTTCAATTCCATGGGTCATGTCAATCAGGGCAGGACGATCGATTTTCAAAGACATAAAGTCATCGTTCATCTGGGAAACGGATATGCGTCGCTGGAGTAGAGGCTTTCTTCTGATCGACAGTCTGCTTTCGGTGTTCATCGTCGTTTCGATCTGCATGCTTTGTTTTTCTATCTACAAGGTGATCGGCAGGTATTCGGAAGGATATGAACTGTATCAGATGACTGCCAACGGGACATATGAGCGGATCATGAATCGGCTTCCGGACTGCGAGGCGTGTCAGACCGATGAATCTGATTAGAAACCTGATCGGTCTGATCATTACTGCAGCTTTGCTTCCTTTGTTTCTGCTGGCGTTTCGTTACGTTACGGAAATCAGTTTCGATTACGATCAGATCAACGACGAGATCGCCATCAGTCAGCTTAGGGAACAGATGCTGATATGCTATGATCTGAAGTTTTCCAGAAACATGCTTTCCTTCCGCTACAAGAACGATGATTTCCGGCTGTCCGAAGTCAACAACATGCTTCTTCTGCAGCCCGGTACGCAGATCTATCTGAATCATGTCGACAGTCTTTACTTTGAGAAAAGAAACGGATGTATCTATGTAGTCTATGAAAAAAACAGAAAAGAATACCGTCAGGTCATTGTCAGCGAGAAGGGGATTTATATCGACGCTTTTTCTTTCTGCGATGTGTCTGATCGTGACGCTGATCAGTATGAAGAGTGAGTTCATTCTGGCGGCGGATAATGTATATCTGAATCTCAGGGAGAACGAGAAAACATTTGCCAGTGAAGCGGCGGTGATCAGCCGCGCCAAATGTATGCTGATGCGCAATGAACCGCTGGAGGATTTCTATGCCAACGGCATCTATGTGAGAGTCTACGGGGATAACGGCATCTATGAGCTTTATTATCAGGGATACAGGCTGGAAATATACGTCTATGAGAAACAGATCGTTGATTTCTATTTGTTCAGTCAATGAGGTATAATACTGTCGAAAGAAAACAGAGGTAAGTATTATGTTGAACTGTACAGAAATCAAACCGGGTCAGTGTTTTACCTGGGAAAATGAATTATATCAGTGTATCGATATTCAGCTGAACAAGACGGCCATGGCAAAAATGAAGGTCAAGGTCAAAGTCAAGCAGCCTAGAACGGGCGTTGTAAAGGAACTGTCTTTTATCGGTTCCGATCAGGTTGGTGAAGCAAGTATCGATAAACGGCAGATGCAGTTTCTGTATGATTCGGGAGACAGCGAAGTCTTCATGGATTCCGAGACATACGAACAGCTGGAGATCCCAAAGGACAGACTGGAGTGGGAAGCCAATTTCCTGATCCCGAATCTGGATGTCAATATCATGATGTACGAAGGTGAAGTATTAGGCGTACAGCTTCCGGATAAGGTCGATATGGAACTGACGGAATGTGAACAGGCTGTCAAGGGGAATACCGCTACCAGTGCCTTAAAGAACGCCGTTACGGAGACCGGACTCCAGGTTAAGGTTCCGCTGTTTATTGAACAGGGAGAAAGGATCACCGTTTCTACGGCAGACGGAAAATACGCAGGCAGGGCCTGATCATAAGGATCAATAGAAATGAAAAAGCAGGGGAGACCCTGCTTTATTTTTTGAGATATCTGGAAATACTGCTGGCGGCGATTGCCCCGTCGTTGCAGGCGGTCACGACCTGTCTTAGATCCTTGACGATACAGTCTCCGGCGGCATAGATCCCTTTGATCGAAGTAGACATGTCGGGATTGACGATGATATAGCCGTTCGAATCAAGGACGGATGGATCCAGGAAGGATGTACAAGGATCGGCTCCGATATACGGGAAGATGCCGCTGCATTCAACGGTTCTGATCTCTCCGGTATCGACGTTTCTGATCTTCACTCCTGCGATGCGGCCGCTGTCGATTACCAGTTCATCCGGAATGTGTCTGGTGATGATCCTGATCTTTTCGTTGGCACGGACTTTATCGACGATACTCGCTTCGGCTCTGAAGACATCTCTGCGGATGATGATCGTTACTTCCGAAGCCAGGGAAGCCAGATAAAGAGCTTCTTCCAGAGCGGAATTGCCTCCGCCGATAATGGCGACTTTTTTATTGCGATAGAAGAATCCGTCACAGACTGCGCAATAGGAGATCCCCTTTCCGGTATATTCGCCGGCATGCGGCAGATCCAGCATTCTTTCCTTGGTTCCGCTTGCGACGATGACGGTTTTCGTATGATACTCCTGTCCGTCTGCCAGCAGAACAGTTTTATATCCGTCGCTTTCTATGATCTTATCGACAGTTCCGCTCATAAGCTTTGCGCCGAACTTCTGACCGTGTTCACTCAGCTGCATGGCCAGTTCCAGTCCGGATATGGAAGCGATGCCTGGATAGTTTTCAATCTGGTGAGTCTTCGACAGTTTTCCGCCGTTGACTTCGGCTTCCAAAACCAGCGTTTTCAGATTGGCTCTGGAAGCGTATATGGCAGCCGTAAGACCGGCCGGACCGGCTCCGATAATGATTACGTCGTACAGTTCGTTCATCGTGATTACCTCTCGATGAGATTATAACACGGCCTATCTGGTTTCCACATACCATCTGCCCCGGTCGTAAAACAGATGACGGATGCGGTTCGCATCGAAAACGCAGGTATAACGCAGACCCGTATATCCCGCCTGC
>JAFZQL010000053.1 GCA_017620435.1 Erysipelotrichaceae bacterium | reverse complement strand
TAGTATCCGGAGCTATCAGCTGAAAGCAAGTCTTCCAAGGAGCCCATCACGAGCTTGCAAAAAAAGTTCGCAGGGACTTTTACGAACGCTTTACTGGATATAAATAGAACAGTATTGAGATATTGCAAATACAGACATTTATGTTATTATGAGGTTGAACAAGCGATTCTTCTTTTTGAGTCGTATAAAACAGGCTGGGGTTCGTTTTTGTCCCCCCTATGGCACCAGAGCATTTTTCAAGAATCTATTTCAAGTAAATAGGTTCTTTTTATATTGCGAACGCTTAATCATTAATGAATACCAGAAGATGATATAAAAACCATTCAAATAATGAATATATTGACTTGGAGCAAGCTCCAGATTTTATAATGAAGGCAACAAAGAAATATGGAGGCAACCTTATGAATATCCAAGCAGTATGTGAGAGATATCATATCAGCCAGGATACCCTGAGATACTATGAAAAAGCTGGTGTCATTCCTGCTGTCAGCCGCACGAAAGGCGGGAAACGTGATTACAGAGAAGAAGATCTTAAATGGGTAGAAAACGCCATTTGCATGAGGAATGCCGGTTTGTCTATCGAAATGCTGGCGGAATATGTCAGACTGTTTCAGGAAGGAAATGATACTTTTTCTCAGAGAAGAGATTTGCTGATCGATGCCAGAGAACAGATACAGAAACAGAAGGAAGAGATCGAAGAAACACTGTCGCTTCTGGATTACAAGATCTCGCGCTATGAAGAAGCTGTAAAAACAGGAGTGCTAACTTGGGATGAAAAACATCCGCGATAGGAGAAGAAGATGAAGAAATATCTGACAACGCTGCTTGTCCTGGCGATGATCACGGGACTGGCATCATGCAGCAAAACACAACAGACTGAAATAACGGAAAACGATCCAACAGAAACAGGCCCTTCTGAAACGACAGAAAAAGCTCAGGACGGGGATACAAAAATGCTTGTTCTGTATTTCTCCCGTACCGGGGAACAATATGGTGTCGGAGTGATAGAGAAAGGCAATACCGCCATCGTAGCAGAAATAATAACAGATCTGACCGGTGCGGACCTCTATGAAATTGTTCCTGCAGAAGACAATTATCCGACAACCTACAAGGAACTGACCGATGTGGCAAAGAAAGAACAGAATGAAAACGCTAGACCCGCTTATGCCGATACACTGCCGGATCTTTCTGACTATTCAGTAATATTCATCGGTGCTCCGGTCTGGTGGGGCGACTGGCCGATGATCATGTACACATTCTTTGAGAATGAAGATCTGTCAAACAGGACTCTGATCCCGTTCTGTACCCATGCCGGAAGCGGACTGTCCGGTTTTGACAGAAAACTGGCTGCTGCCTGCCCTGACAGCAAGGTCCTTGATGGTTTGGCAATCGTTGGAGCGGATGCTCAAAATAAGCCGGAAAGCATAAGAGACATGATATCTGAATGGATAAGCGGCCTGGATTATTAGTGACGGTATGAGAAGAAAGAACTTTAGAATTGCCTTGGATCTGATCATGACCATCCTGCTGCCGATGCTGATGGCATATTCCCTGATCGGTGAAAAGTTTCATGAGATCATTGGCTCAGCAATGCTGCTGCTGTTTGTGACGCACCACATTCTGAACCGGAAATGGTATGGAAGCATATGCAAGGGGAAGCAGACCTTTATCCGCATCTTTCGTTCTCTTCTGAATCTTGTTTTGCTGATTCTGATGATCCTGCAACCTGTCAGCGGTATCCTGATGTCCAGATATCTATATACGTTTATCAGGATCAAAGGAGTCTCTGCCTATGCCCGAGAGATCCATCTGATGATCGGCTACTGGTGTTATATCCTGTGTTGTATCCATGCAGGGATACATCTTGTTTCCTTCATGAGCAGACTGAATACACAGAAAAAAGTGTTGATTTCAGGTATCTGGATCTTGATCTCCGTTTATGGGATCTATGCTTTCTTCAAGCGGCAGTTCCCCGACTACATGTTCAGGAAGACTTTGTTTGCTTTCTTTGACTTCAGCGAACCAAGAGTATTGTTCTTCCTGGACTATCTGTCGATCATGGCCTTATTTGTTCTGATCGGATATATGATATCAAACATACCAAAAGTCAGTAAAAAGAACAGTTCAATATAGAAACAACAGAAAGGAAAAGAACACGATGGAAAAAGCAAAAGTTTATTTCTGCAGGGAGATCACTCCCGAAAACATCATCAAGATGTATGAAGCATTAGACAAGCAGTTGCCTGGCAAGGTAGCGGTCAAGATGCATTCCGGTGAAAAAGGGAACAGAAACTATCTGAAACCGGAATTCGTCAAGGACATGATCAATCATGTCAACGGCACGGTCGTGGAATGCAATACGGCCTATCCTGGAGCACGAAACAAGACCTACAAGCATATCGAACTGATCAGGGAACACGGCTGGGAGGAGTACTTCCCGTTTGATCTTCTTGACAAGGAAGGTCCGGACATGGAACTCGATGTTGAAAATGGCCATATCTTGAAGAAGAACTATGTCGGCAAGAATCTGACAAATTATGATTCAATGCTGGTGCTGTCACACTTCAAGGGCCATGCGATGGGTGGCTATGGCGGAGCGCTTAAACAGCTGTCCATAGGCTGCGCTTCTTCTGCCGGAAAAACCCTGATCCATACGGCAGGCAAGACAGATGTGCAGGAAGAGCTCTTTGCCAACCTACCTGAGCAGGACAGATTCTTAGAGTGTATGGCCGATGCCGCTTCTTCCGTCGTTGATTACTTCAAAGGTAATATGGCTTTCATCAATGTCATGAAGAACATCTCCAAGGACTGCGACTGCGACGGCAATGCCGCTCCTCCTTGCATGAAAGATATCGGTATCCTGTCATCACTTGATCCGATCGCTGTCGATCAGGCATGTCTTGATCTTGTATACAACTCTGATGATCCGGGCAAGAAGACCTTAATTGAGAGAATCGAATCTTTGCATGGCGTTCATACAATCGAAGCTGCAACTGAACTCGGTTTTGGAACAAGAGAGTATGAACTGGTTGAAGTTGAATAAAGAGAGTCTATCATGAATAAAAATCTGATCATTTATTTCAGCCGTGCCGATGAGAATTATGCGGTAGGCTATATCGATAAAGGAAATACGGAAGTCGTTGCAGAATATGTGCAGAAGTATACGGATGCGGATATGTTCAAGGCGGAACCGCTGATTCCTTATGCAAAAGACTACAATACCTGCATCAAGGAAGCCAAAGAAAGAATCGGAAACGCTCCAATAAACGAGACATTAAAGGATATATCCGCATATGATACCATTTACATCATGTCTCAGATCTACTGGGGAACCTATGCCCCGGAACTGGAAACAGTACTGAAAGATTTAGACTTTACCGGTA
>JAFZQL010000052.1 GCA_017620435.1 Erysipelotrichaceae bacterium | reverse complement strand
GATGCCCTGACACACTGTAACGAGAGCTACTTTTCCAACAAGGCGAATGAAGAATCCCGCGAATATGCGCTTAAAGGCATAGAACTGCTTCTGAAGGGTATCAGGTCTCTGGAACATATGGATGAAAAAGCGTACGATGATCTGTATCAGGGATCCCTGTACGGAGGACTGGCCATCGATATCACCGGTACGGTCTTTGCGCACAATGTCGGCTACTACTTCACGGAGAATCATCATCTTCCGCACGGTTTTGCGTGTGCGCTTTTCCAGGAAGACCTCTTTGATTTTGAAAAAGCAAACAACAGAGAATACACTGAAACATTCTTCGACAGGATCGGGATGAAACAGGACGAATATGTTGAACTGATCAACTCCCTCCTTCCTGAGAATGATATCGTCATGGATGAAGAAACACTGGAAGAGATACTCCCGCGCTGGAAAGAGAACGGCAGTGTAAAAAACACTTTAGGTCACATGACAGTTGAAGATGTTGAAAAGATCCTAAGAAAGAAATTCATGCAAGCACGATAGATGAGAGCTTTGAAAGCTCACTCAAATTCTGGTATATTATAAGTAGAAACATGGTCTACGGACTATAACGGAAAAGAGGATGCTTCCAACATCCTTTTTTTAGCCTGAAGCACGATCAAGCCTCAAAAGAGGCTTTTCTGTTTATAGATACCCGCTTACGTGATATAATTACCACCGATTGAACATGTTCATTTAATGGGGAAACGCATATGAAAGAAAAAAACAATAAAACCTTGGAAATACACCGCAACCAGGAAGGAAAAAGAGTCCTTACCGGTAAAGAGTGGCTGTTTGTCGTGATCGTCGGACTGGCGGGTCAGCTGATCTGGTGCGTAGAGAATACCTGGTATCCGAATTTCGTCTATACCAAGATCGCTCCGGATGCTTCGATCATATCCTGGATGGTGGCTTTAAGTGCCATGGCCAGCACCTTTGGCTGTTTCGTCTGGGGAACCCTGGGCGACAGACTGGCAAAGAGAAGACCGCAGATGCTGATCGGATACGCCGCATGGGGCATCACGGTAGTCCTCTTCGGACTGACGGAGTATGTGAATCACACCAACATGGCGGCACTTACGGCTCTGGTTGTATTTGCCGACTGTGTGATGAGCTTTATCGGCGCCATGGCCAACGACTCCGGTTTCATTGCCTGGACGACAGATATTACGGAAGAAGGCAACCGCGGGAAGATGGGCGCAGTCGTAGCCGTTCTGCCGGTAGCGGGAACGATCCTGGGAGGTCTGCTGTTCGGCAAGATCATCGAGAAGATCGACTATTTCAAGTTCTTTATCGTACTGGGAATCTTCCTGGTCCTGATGAGTGTCGGTGTTCACTTCATGGTCAAGGATGCTCCGGATCTGGTTGAGAACAAAGATTCGAAAGGCTTCTGGCACCAGGTCTTTTCCGTCTTCGATTTCTCCCTGTTAAAAAAGAACAAACTGATGAAAGACATCTGCATCATCTTCGCAGCCTACTTCATCGGCTTCCAGATGTATTTCTCGCATCTTACGAATTTCCTGGTATATACCCAGGGTTATTCCACAGGCAACGCCGGACTGGTTCTGGGTCTGCCATTGATCGCAGCCCTGCCGTTTACTTTCCTGTGTTCCAGATATCTGGATAACGGCAAGTTCTACAACATCATGTATATCTCGGTCGCGATCACGGTTGCCGGTCTGCTGATCGTGTGGATCCCGAATACCGTTGTGACCTGTCTGGGCATTTTCCTGTTCGGCACAGGGTACATGTGCATCTATCAGGCTCTCATGGTCATGCTGAAGAACTGCATGCCTGCCAGCATGCATGGCCAGTCGGAGGGAATCAGACAGGTGTTCTATGTTGTCATTCCGATGTGCATCGGCACCCCAATCGGTTCTTTCCTGATCAAGCATTTCGGCTTTGCGATGAAGAATGAATACGGAGTCGCAGGCTATTCCGCCAACTGGGTGACTTTCATCGCAGCTGCCCTGTGGATGCCTCTGGTACTGATACCGATCAGAAAAGCGAAGAAGGATTACCTGGAATATCTTAGCAGCAAGGAAACGAATGAATAAACAGATCTGCAAGGGGCTGAAACGCCACATCTTTGTCTATCACTTTTTAAGAATACTGATCGGATGGCTGATCATGGCCATCTGCAACTTTACATACAAACCTTACAGGATCAGGGAAAAGCCTGTCCTGATCCTTTCGAATCACAATTCCGATTTCGATCCGCTCCTGATGGTCATTAGCCTGAAGAAGCATTTTAAGTTCGTCGCTTCCGCCAACATCATGTCCGGACCGGTAGGAAAAATCATCAAGTTCCTGGTCGGACCGATCCCGAGATCGAAGGGAGCGGATGCGGACAAGACCGTTCAGCTGATCATCGACAACCTGGATGCCGGGATCGATGTCGCGATGTTCCCGGAAGGAAACAAGTCCTGGGACGGATCGACCAACTTCATCTCCAGAAGAACGGCAGAGATCTTTAAACAGACCAAGTGTGGCCTGGTCACCTACCGTTTTGACGGAGGCTACCTCCGTTCGCCGAGATGGTCGAAATATTCCCGTAGAGGAAAGATCTGCGGACAGGTCGTAGGAGAATATTCCTACGAGCAGCTGAAAGACCTCAGTGTTGACGAGATCTATGACATCATCGTCAGAGACATGGATGCGGATGCCTACCGGTATCAGGATGAACATCATCTGAAATATAGAGGCAAGGCCCTGGCCGAGGGGATCGAGAACCTGGCTTATCTGTGCCCTGTCTGTCACAACTTCGATACCATCCATGCGAAGGGAGACGGATTCAGCTGCGACTGCGGAATGAAGGGCGTCTACGACGAGTACGGCTATCTGCAGGGAGAACAGATCAAAGAATTCAATACCACCGTCAAATGGAACAGCTACCAGAAGAAATGGCTGATAGATCACAAAGAAGAACTTAAAAAACAGACAGAAGAAGCGATATCGCATGATGACAACCTGCATCTCTACGAGATCGTCAACAACGAAAGGGTCCTGCTGAAAGACGGGCTGACGACAAGCCTCTACGGCGACCGTATGACCATAAACGGCGACAGCGGCTTTACGCTGACCCTCTACTGGAAAGACATTTCCAAGATCGGCATGTTCCGCAACAACGCACTGTACATGACCTATGGCGATAAACGATATGAACTGTACCGATCGGGCGGATTCCCTCTGATCAAGTACTTCTCGCTGTGGAGAGTTCTTACAGATAAGAGTCTGGTATAAAACAGCAGCTTCCGATACCGACAGATTCGTTCATAAAACTATCTATAACAAAAAAACAACAGTCCCGGGACTGTTGTTTTCATTTCCGTTACGATATGTAGGATCACCGGTCTGGGTCTTCAGAACCATAGCTCATAAAGACGCCGTCATCGATGTATACGGGTCTGATCCTGTTTTCATAGAGTATAGAAATATCGTTGCTGAATTTTTCTTTGAAGGAAGGATCGTTCCTGTAGAGGACATCATAGGATCCGTGGTTTCTAAAGAAGACGAAAGCATCAGCATATTCATAGGCCAAAGAAGGATCGTGAATACTCATGAGCACTCGCCTGCCGTTTTTCTGCGTATAGTCTCTCAGATGTTTCAGAAAAGCGTGCTGTCTGACCAGATCCAGAGAACTTACCGGTTCATCCAGGACCATGATCCTGCTGTCCTGGAAAATCGCCCGCGCCAGATAGATCAGACGGCGCTGGCCGTGGCTTAATGTCTCCATTTTCCTGTCGTAAAGCGCCAAAGCGTCAAGCTCTTTCAGGATGTCTTTGGCAATTCTGCGTTCATTCTCGTCCGGACCGGTAAAAAGACTTTGTCTGTTTATTCCGCCCATACAGATAAAGTCGGAAACGCTCATGAGAAGACTGTCGTCGTTTTCCTGCGGCACGTAGGAAAGCAGTTTTGCGCGTTCCTTTTCGTTCAGTCCGCCTATGTCGTGTTTATCGATGAGGATGTTTCCCTTATCCGGTTTCAGCAGGCCAAGCAGGAGCCTGATGAGCGTGGTCTTTCCTTCGCCGTTAAGCCCCAGAAAAGCCGTAACAGGGCAGTCGTTCAATATGAAAGACAGATCATCAAAAACGACATTGTCCGGAAAAGCAAAAGAAAGATTTCTGACCTCGATCATAGGTTCCTCCTTCTTTTTACAGACAGAAAAACAAACAGAACGACTGCGCCGATGAATGAAGTGATGATACTGACCGGAAGTTCTGCACCGGTCAGTGTTCTGGCCACAGTATCGGAAAGCAGAAGGATCGCCGCACCTGCCGGCATAGACAGCAGCAGCGTCTCTTCAAACGAAGATCTGAAGAGAAGTGAAACGATGTGCGGTGCCAGCAGGCCGATCCAGGAAACGATGCCGCTGACAGAAACGGATGCCGCCGTAAGCAGGGTGGCAAGAGCGATACAGATACGATAAAGTCTTCTGACGTTGATGCCCAGCGTCTGCGCTTCTTCTTCATCCAGAAGCAGAGCCTTGAGACGGTAGCGGAACAGGACCGTCAGGAACAGCACGGGCACTACGATGATGGCGGTAGAAAGAAGTTTCCTACGGTTGATCAGGGAAAAAGAGCCCATCAGCCAGTAATCGATGACTGCCAGCTGGGTCGTCGGATCGGCAAGATATTTGAAAGCCATCACGGCCGAATTGGCCAGGGCTCCGGTAATGATCCCCGCCAGTAGAAGACTGCTGCGTTTTCCGGTTCCGATCATCCCGGACAAAAGAAGCGAAAACAGCACCGCAAGGATGCCGCCTGTAAAAGACAGGACCTGTCTCAACAGGAACCCGTCATGAAAAAATAGAATGGAAATGATGGCGCCGATTGAAGCCCCGCCGCTGACACCTAATGTATCCGGAGAGACCAGCGGATTATGAAAACAGGACTGATACAGATAGCCGGATACCGCCAGCGCCATACCGCTCAGAGCTACCTGAGCACATCTGACCAGACGGACATGATAAAAGATATTGGCATTCATCGTTCCGGACGCTTCTCCCGAAAGAACGGAAAGAATATCGTGGAGACTTAGTTCATAGCGTCCCGAAAGCAGTGAAACGACAAGGCAGACAAGCAGAAAACAGCAGGTAAGGAACAGTTTTTTAGAAGTCTTCATTACTTAGATCCAGATCGTAGTAGGTCTTGTAGAAGGCAAGTGCTTCCTCCAGATATCTGTCAGGAGCGACAAGCTCAGGATGCAGGATCCCGGCCATCCAGTACAGACCCAGAACGGAAGAAGGCTGCGGATAGTCCCAGGCTTCGATAGCTGAAGGGATCATGAAGACCTTGTTTTCTTTTACGGCTTTCAGATCCTTAAGCGTTTCCTCATTCATCAGATCATCAATGCCGTATTCCGCATAATTGACTACGAAGATGTATTCCGGATCCCACTGCAGAAGCTGTTCAATGGAAATGTCGGTCCACTTGTCCGAATCAAGAGAAGCGCTGACACATTCACCGCCTGCGATCTTCGTCATCTCGCTCTGGTACATCTTTCCTGTGCAGGTATGCAGCCAAGAAGAATCGCCCGCAATATAGACGGAAGGACGCGTCGCATCTTCTGCCAGCGAAGATACTTCATCAACGACGCCGTCATAGTAGGAAATCAGCTGTGTAGCTCTGTCCTCCACACCGCAGACCTTGCCGATGATCATGATCAGCTCATTGAATCTGTCATAACTTTCCGGATCGACAACGATGCTTGGGATGCCAAGATCACTCAGCACCTCGGCGGCATCTTTCTGTTTCTTCGGCAGGAAGACGATATCCGGTTCCAGTTTGGCGATCTCTTCGATGTTGATCTCCTTGCCTGAACCGACACCCGGAAGCTCCAGCATTTCTTTGGCGGCAAGTCTGTACAGCTGACGGGAATTGGCCTTCAGTTCTACGCCGACGATCCTGTCTTTCAGCCCCAGCGTCAGCAGGGAAGCGGTGACCAGATAGTAAGTCGAAACGACCTTTTCGGCCGGTTTTTCCAGCGTCACCTGACGTCCGATCTGATCCGTGATCACGATGGATGTATCGATTTCCTGAGAGGGAGGATCTTTCTGATCCTTACACCCCGCAAGGCTTAAAACCATAAACAGACTCAATACGAGTACCAGAAGTTTTTTCATATCCGCACCCTCCAAAGCGTTATATTATTGAAAATATAACCGTTAACTAAACAGTACCATAAATTTTTCATATATACTATAGATACAGTATGTACAGACTAAAGATAAACTCTATCCTGACGGACGAAAAAGACGAAAAGTTCTTTGGCAACGGTCCTCTGTATCTTCTGGAAGGAGTCAGAAAATACGGATCGCTTTCCGCAACCGCCAAAACCATGAACATGTCCTACTCCAAGGCTTTTAAACTCATCAAAAGGAGTGAAGAGGTCCTGGGTTTTGAACTGCTGGAATCGGTGTCCGGAGGAAAGGGAGGAGGATCCTCAAAGCTAAGCAGAAAAGGCGAACAGTTTCTTTCCTCCTACAAGGACTACGCCCTGGCCAACAGGATCTACGGCAGCGCCCATCTTGACGATCTGAATGTCACCGAGGATCTGGGCGGAATCAGTATCGTCATCCTGGCATCGGGTCAGGGAAAACGTTTTGATGAAAATAAACTGCTTTACCG
>JAFZQL010000051.1 GCA_017620435.1 Erysipelotrichaceae bacterium | reverse complement strand
CTTCTTATGATCTCATCCTTGAACCTGTAAGCCAGCGGATTCTGTTTCTGTCCTTTCCTGGCCATATAAAAACTACCTCCTTTCGGAGATAGTTTCTCACAGGTCTTTTTTATTGTGTACACCAAATGGGGTACAGTCCCCAGGCTGTCCTTTTTAATTTCTGTTGAAGGCGATCGTTTCCTCGTCGATCTGTTTCTCCAGGAAAAGCTTTTCCCCTTCTGCGGTCAGATAGTAGATATCGCCGGGATCGTCTGTATTCTTTAAGACAAGATACCAGGATGAATCGTAATCAGATAAAGGTTCATGGATGATTTCTACACTGTGGAGTATGATCTTGTCTCCTCCTCTTTGATACAGTTCTATTTCTTCCTCGTAAGGAGAAGTATACAGACTGTACCTGCTGTAGCCGTCATCGGCCAGTATTTCCGATCCCCAGTAGCCTTTCATCAGTTCGGTGATCTCTTCGTCGCTGTTGAATACATCCCTTCCGGTAAAGATCTGCATCTCGTCGCACTGCAGATAGGTGCGGATCAGGTTCTCGTTCTTTGCGTAACTGCCGATCAGCGAGACAAAACCGTTCAGTACGTCATAGCCGCCATCCGGGACGATATTCTCGTAGCTGATCGTACAGTATTCCCTTTTCCGTCCTCCGTATTCCTCGTCGTTAAAGATAAGGCCGATAGAGCTTGATGGCGCATCCAGAGCGATGTGCTCTTCATCGAAAGGAAGATCTTTCCAGACAGAGAGGTTGTATCTATCGATGTATTCTCTCAGCTTCACAAAGACATCTTCATCTTCGATCCGATATTCCCATACGCGTAAAGGGATCCAGTGTTCACTGCTTTCATTAACGGTCAGAATGACCTGACCTTCCTTGTTTGTTTCGATCGTCTGACTGAAGGTATCCCCGTTCATGCCGCCTCCGTGACGATAGGAAACTGAAAGCAGTTCACCATGTTCGGACCTGATTTTTTTCAGATCTTCGATCGTCGTTTTCTTTGATAATCCTTTCGGTTTCATGATTCCAAACACCAGAGCACCTCCTGTCAGCAGTATCAGTAAAAGAATGATCAGTTTCTTTCTCATATCAGTCCAGCTGTTTCTTTCCTCTGCAGAAAGTCTGCTTCACGCTGTAATCGTCATTCAATACGACGATGTCGGCATCGAATCCGGCCTTGATCCTTCCTTTATGGTCATCCATATTCAGATAACGCATCGGGTTGACGGACACGGCATCAATGGCCGTTTCAAACGGAACCAGAGCTCTTTCTACCAGGATCTTCACTCCTTCGTTGACCTTCAGAGTCGAACCTGCCAGCTGTTTTCTGCCTGTCGCGATATGCGCCGAACCGTCCGGATAGATCTCGATCTCCTGTCCGCCGAAATCGAATCTGCTTCCCGGTTCATAGCCCTTGCACATGAGGGAGTCGGTAACCATGATGCCGTAGCCTTGTTTCTCTCTGAAGAAGATATTCAAAGCAGCTAACGTGGAATGGTTGCCGTCGCAGATGCATTCCGCATAGGTATCGTGACAGCGGAAGGCTGCACCTACCGCTCCGTTTTCTCTGTGCCCCAAAGCGGTCATGCCGTTATAGGTATGCGTGAAGCCCTTTGCGCCGTTGGCGACAGCCAGGACTGCCGTTTCATAGTCCGTATCGGTATGGCCGATCGAAACGCAGACGCCGTTTTCTGCGCAGTGTTTCGTCAGTCTGAAATCTTCATCGTGTTCCGGAGCCATGGTGATGATCCTGATCATGTGATCGCAGGCTTCCTGGTATTCTTCAAATTCCTCTACGCTTCCCTTGACGATGTATTCTTCCGGCTGTGCGCCTTTGTATTTGACATCAAGATACGGGCCTTCAAAATGGATCCCCAGGATCTGCGCTCCTTCCGGATCTTCTTTGGCGACTTCTGCCACTTCCGCTACAGCCTTCTTCAGTGTGTCATGCGACTGGGTCAGAGTAGTCGGACAGAATCCGCATACGCCTTCCAGAGGAAGATCTTTCGCCCAGGCCTTCAGTCCGTCCCTGCCTCCGGCTGTCGTATCATAGCCGTGATAGCCGTGCGTGTGGACATCATAGAAGCCCGGTACGATCCTAAGATCGCCATAATCGATATCCGCTTCTTTCTTATCGTATGGAAGGACATTAACGATCTTTCCGTTTTCTATTTCGATCTGTGCCGGCATCAGACCTCCGGCAATGTATACTCTTTTACTCTGAATGATCATTCCGTTATCTCCTTTCTTTAATAATAGCACAGAAAATCCGTGTATAATGGTGATGAAAAGGAAGGCAGCCGAAGCGCAAGAGCTGCCGCAGGTCTTGTATTATGATACGTAAAAGAAATGCCTTGAAAGCTTCCGAGCTGAACGGATTATTCATCTACCACGATCAGAAGAAGGGAACGATATTCTACGATATCTTCACGAAGAGAGCCTTTATCATTACCACGTCCGATGTACAGAAATACCTGGTCTATGCATCCATGTTTCCGGCATGTATCCTGATATCCTTCGGACTGATGTCGCTGTTCTCTTTAAGTCTGCCTGACATGGTGATCCTGTTTGTTGCGCTGATGATCCTGTCGGAGACTCTGTTCCGTTTCTTCTTCTTCTATAAGCTTCCGGAAGTGAAGAACTGGAAACCGGCCGAAAGAACAAACATCGTTTCTTACCTGGAAAACAACTATTCTTCCACAAGACTGACGGTGCTGATCATACTGCTTCTGGCATTGGCGGCCGTTATTCCTGCCTACACCTATGTCGAGAAGTTAGAAGGCATCGGATTCTATCTGAACTATCTGATGGCTGCTGCCGCCATAGTATTTGCCGTCATTGTAGGCATTGCCCTGTTCAGGAAGAAAAGAAACAAATAAAAAAGTTCTCATCGCTGAGAACTTTTTTCTGCTTATAAAGACCCCCCGAACTTATGACTTGAAGCTGATCCCGCCTGATTTCAGAGCCTTATCCAGGACTTTAATCGTCATCAGGGTATGTTCGTTGTATTTCCTTGCAGTCTCCAGATCCATGTCGTTGAACAGTTTCTTGAAGACGACATATTCATGGTAGTGCGGGATCTCTTTGTGTTTGTTCAAGGAGAAATCCTTTGCTGTACCGTCATTCTGAATCAGGGAGAAGTCGGCGATCACGCTGGAAGCGTCGTTGCTTCTGATCTGAGCCTTGTCGCCCTGTATGGATACCAGCAGAGGACCCTTGCAGTCCTTGGCGCATACGGCATTG
>JAFZQL010000050.1 GCA_017620435.1 Erysipelotrichaceae bacterium | reverse complement strand
CCTTTGTAGATCTGTATCGAATCGCCGGAAATGATCTCGCCGTCAAAAGCTTTGGCACATTCGATGCCAAACGTTGTCTTGCCTACGGCTGTCGGGCCTATAATCACCAACACTTTCTGCATGTCAGTTGACCCTCTTCTGGAAAGCGATCCTTTCCGTCCCGTCATCGACGATGATGATCCCGCACCTGAAAAAACCGTTCTTCTCGATCAGATGCAGCATGGTTTTATTATCTCTGTGCGTATCGATACGGATATCCGCACCGTATCCGGAAACATATTCGATCACACAGTCGAAGATCCCTTTTACTTCATTCAATGAAGCGATACGGTGTATCGTACCGTAAGGTTCATCGTTCAGCCAGGCTCCATCTATCTCAAGATAAGTCGGTTCCGTTCCAATAATATACGCAAAAGTAGCTGTGATCTTTCCGTCATTCAATATGACATAGGAATTCCCTTCGGCAATATCTTTCTTTACCAGTTCCATGGATGGACGGTCATCTCCCCATTGGGTAGGATTGCCATTGATGGCCATCTGTTTCCGGGCATGGATAAAAATCTTCTCTACTTCATTCAGATCTTCAATGGCCGTCTTTCTTACCTCTAACATATTCTCATTATACGCTATCTTCCTGATTCAAAGAAAAAAGGTCTTTCGACCTTAGTATCCCGATGCATACTGGAAGATATCAATCTGTTTCGGCGGATCGGTATCGATCTGATAGCTTACGATATCATCCCGTTTTTCATCCAGCACTTTTTCTACCTTGACGATACTGCCTCTGAACAGAGAATAGTTGTTGTAGTTGCCGTCAAGGACAAGACCGTTGGAATAGGTCGAGAAGTAGCTGCGGGCATAATCGGAATCGATGACGAACTCAACGACGCTTCCATCTTCTACGTGGTAGCAGCCACTGCTGTTGGTATCTTCATCGGCCTTCTCTTCTGCCTTGACCAAAGGAAGAACGATACCGGTCTCCAGTGTAAAGTAGTAACGGTCTCCGATCTCGCCGTAGAAAGATCCCAGAGCCACGGCAATGAATCCTTCTTCGTCATACAGGAAACCTGTCCTCCGGTCTACGGTACAGTAGTTGTGAATGAACTGATACTGTCTGGAAGACACTACGGTAGTCATGCGGTAATCCATGTAGGTCTTGGCGGTATTCAGGGAACAGACGCTCAGTTCTTCCGTTTTATACTCTTTCTGGTAGTCGTATAGATCATCCAGGGAGAACGTTTTTTCTTCAGGATCTTCGTATATCGAAAAAGTAAAACCGCTTGCCAGCAGCATGGTGATGATTACAGTGATAAGCGTCAGTAATTTCTTCATATCTCAGGTAATTCCTAATATACACTCATCATATGGCTTTTACAAGAAATATTCCGTAAGGCAATTGACAGAGAATGGACTTTTTAGTAGAATAATAAAGCACATTGATTACTGATACGGGCCTGTAGCTCAGGTGGTTAGAGCGCGCCCCTGATAAGGGCGAGGTCGCAAGTTCAAGTCTTATCAGGCCCACCATGGGGAATTAGCTCAGTTGGGAGAGCACCTGCTTTGCAAGCAGGGGGTCAGGGGTTCGAATCCCCTATTCTCCACCAGAAAAGTGATCAATGCAAAAGAGCCGTACGGCTCTTTTTTGTTACTGTTCTATCTTTTATATCATCCGATGAACTGTCCGCTCTTTTTCTCTTTTCTTCTTAGTTTCAGATAGACAAACAGGATCGTCAGGAAATGAACGGAAGCTGTCAGGATCCAGCTGTAGGGATAAGAGATGTAAAGACTCCGGATATCGTGATGGACCTGAAAGTAGCTTGCGATCCACACCAGTCTGAAGACGCAGGCTCCCAGCAGAGATACCACCATCGGCAGGATCGAAGAACCCATTCCTCGTAAAGAACCCACAAAGACATCCATGATGCCGCACAGGTAATAGATCCTGCAGACATAATACAGACGTATCATTCCGGCCGCTATCACCTCCGGATCGTCTGAATAGATCCTTAAGAAATATTCGCCGTTTTGATAAACGCCGTAGCCCAGCAGAAATCCCGTAGCGATCACCAGAAAAGTACAGACGGACAGGATCTTTCCCGACCGTTTCAGCTGTCCCGCTCCGACATTCTGACTGGTAAAGGTCAGACAGGTCTGATAGAAGGCATTCATGGCATTGTATACGAATCCCTCGATCGAACTTGCGGCACCGTTTCCTGCCATGATGGTTCCGCCGAAACTGTTGACCGAAGACTGGATCGCTACGTTGCTTAGGGAGAAGACAGTGCCCTGTATTCCTGCCGGAACACCTACAATGGCAATGTCTTTCAGTGCTTCTTTATCGATATAGAGATGTCTGATATCCAGCTGCGTCATACCCGGATCGCTGACCAGTACGATCAGAACCAGTATGGCTGATACATAGGATGAAATAGAGCTTGCCAGAGCGACGCCGGCAACATCCATCTTCGCTGCTACAACAAAGAAAAGGTTCAGCAGGGCATTTAATACACCGGCAATACTCAGGGAGATCAGAGGTCTCTTCGTGTCTCCCTTGGCCCGTAAAACCGCGCTGGCAAAGTTATAGACCATTGTCGCGCTCATACCGGTAAAATAGATACGCAGATACAGCGTACTCAGATCAATGACATCTTCCGGCGATTTCATCAGCACCAGCAGTTTCCTGCTGAAAGCGATGCCGAACACCGTCAGGATGATGCCGCTGATGAAAGCGATACTGATGGAAGTCTGGACCGCCTTGGATACTTCTTCCGCGTTTCCTTTTCCTATTCTTCTGGCAATACAAACACTGCTTCCTACGGACAGACCGATAAACAGGTTGGTGATGAGATTGATCAGGGAACCTGTAGAACTGACAGCTGCCATGGAAGTGCTGCCGGAAAACTTGCCGACGACGATCATGTCGATGGCGTTGAAAAGAAGCTGCAGGATACCGGATATGATCAAAGGTACCACAAAGCGCATGATATTGATAAAGAGGTTCCCCCTTAACATGTCTACAGGTCTTTTTCTTCTCATAGTCAGGAACGATTATAACACCAATAGACGATTATGTTTCATAAGATGCAAAAGGGAACGCTTACATTTAAAAAGAAGCCGTTCATCGGCTTCTTGTTTTTGACAATGAACTGTACAAGTCCTACTCTTTAAACTTCTCGGCAATGCTTGGAGCATTCCTGGTCAGCTTCTTGATCGAAAGATCCTGGGCCTTGTCATTGGCCAGACGCAAATTCCTGTCGGATGAAAGCAAGTCGGCCTTGGTTTTCTCCAATGCCTTGATCGTCTTGTCGATATCGTCGATGGCATCTTGGAACTTACGGGAAGCCAGCTCGTAGTTGCGGGAGAAAGCATCCTTGAAAGCGTTCATGTTGCTTTCAAAGTTCTTGTAATCCATATCCTGGTTCTGTGCTACGATGAGCTGTTTCTTATAGGATAAAGAGTTCATGGCCGCATTCTTGAGGATCGTGATGATCGGAATGAAGTTCTGCGGTCTAATGACGTACATCTTCGGATACTTGTGGGACATGTCGACAATGCCCTCATTGTAGAGATCGTTGTCCATTTCCAGCAACGATACCAGTACGGCATACTCGCACTTCTTGTCGTTCCTGTCTTTGTCCAGCTTGGCCAGGAAGTCTTCGTTCTTGTGCTTGGTGGCAGTCTCGTCTCTTTCGTTCTTCATCTCAAACATGATGGAAACGATTTCTGTTCCCTCTTCGTCGTAGTCCCGGAAAATGAAGTCTCCTTTGCTGCCGCCGGAGGCATCGTTGTCTTTTTCAAAATAGGCGTTTTGAAACAGAGATCTTACCCTGTTGAACTCGTAACTGCAGTGCTGTTCCAGATCCTCGCCGATCATCTTGGTAGAGTGTCTGGCCTTGAAGTCTTTATAATAGGCGATCTGTTCATCCTTTGCTGCCAGATTCTGCCGATAGCTTTCTTTCATTGCCTCTTTATCTGCTTTCAGCTGTGAGATCTCTTCGTTCTTTTTCTCCAGGGCTTTAGAGACATTCAGCTCGTTCTCCGTATCCTTGTTTTTCAGTTCACTCTGAAGAAGAGAGATCTGTTTCTCTTTTTCCTGCAGTCTGGCTTCTATCTCATCGACAGCTTCCTTGGTAAGCAGTCTTGTTTCCTGGTCCTTGTTCTGAAGCTGATTTTTAAGGGTGATGATCTCCTGCTGCTTCTCGCTTAAGGCTTTCTGATTCTCGCTCTCCGTCCTGGTCCTTTCCAGTTCCAGTTCCTTCTTCAGCTTCTCCTGATATTCCTGGTCTCTTTTTCTCAGTTCTTCCGCAAACTGATCGTCTCTGATCTGTTTCACAATGGATTTGTAACTGGATTCATCGATCTGAAAGACTTCACCGCATTTCGGACATCTGATCTCGTTCATAGGATACCTCCCCGCTACCTCTATTTTATCTTATATGACCTGTAAAAAGGCAAAAGAAAAAGGCCTGTCGCCAGGCCTTTCATTCGGCTTTAGCCTAAGAGTTTGTTTACGAGAGCCTGTACTTCGTGGTAGTCGTAACCGGCAGCTGTCAGTTTGTCTTTTCTTTCCTGACCGTTGCCCCACTTGCCCTGGATGACTTCCTTGGCGACGGCTTCCAGATCTTTCTTTTCTCCGGTCTTGCCATGGAGAATGTCGTTGACCATGCCCTGAACTTCATCATAGTTGTAGCCGGCTGCAGTCAGCTTGTCATATCTTTCCTGACCGTTGCCCCACTTGCCCTGGATGACTTCCTTGGCGAGTTCTTCGATCTTGGCTTTTCTGTTGGCTTCCAGTTTTGCCTTTGCTGCTTCTGCTGCTGCCTTGGCTGCTGCTTCGGCCTGCTTCTTGGCATCTTCAGCCTTCTTTACCAGAACATCAACTTTTGCCTTGATCTCGGTATAGTTCTCATATCCGGCTTCTTTCAGCTTCTTGATGATGTCTTCCTCTTTGGAACCCCATTCACCCTTCATGACTTCCTGAGCTAATGTGTCGACGTCTTTCTTGACTTCTTCGACCTTCTTTTCAGCCTTCTTGAATACATCTAATAAACCCATTATGATCCTCCTTTTTATTCACGATGTCAGATACATCATTGATCTATTTTCATTGTCTGTAGAACTGCATCGCTTCTACACAATATTATATAATATTTTCCATTTCCATAGATATTATTTCGTATCTGCTTCATTCAGATCCATATCCATGTTGGCGGAGATGTCGTAGTCCGGATAAGCGTCCTTTACGGCTTTCATCACTTCCTCAAATACGGCATTGCGGTCTTGCGCATCGAAGCTGACGACGACGTCGAAACGCATGATCTGATCCCTGCGGTTGAGATAGAATCCGTGCACTCCTTTTACGTGCTCAAAGGACATGGCGATCTTTCTGACCTGATCGCGTACGGCGACCGTTTCCTGATCCTTTGTGTTCCGCGAATAGATGCTGATGCCGGTCAGGGCGACCTTGTGTTTCTCGTAGACGGTATCCGTGATCTGCCGGATCAGGCGGTCGATCTCGCTGGCTTTCAGGGTATCTTTCACTTCTATGTGCAAAGAACCGTTGTAGCTGTCGGGACCGTAGTCGTGCAGGATGAGGTCGTAGACACCGGATACTTCAGGAAACTCGTTGACGGTCTTCTTCAGGGCGATCGCCAGAGAGACGTCGGCAGATTCACCCAGGATACGGGATACCGTGGTCATGACCATCTCAGTTCCCGATTTGATAATGAGGATAGAAATCACGGCACCCAGCCAGGCTTCCAGAGAGATGCCCTTAGTCAAATAGACTGCTGCCGCCAGCAGGGTAGAAAGCGATATCAGCACATCCATCCTGGCTTCTTCTCCGGAATTAGTCAGAGAATCGGAATTCACTTCTTTTCCGACCTTGCGGAAATAGCCTCCCAGCAGCAGCTTTACAACGACAGCCGCCGAAATGATGACCAGGGAAGCGAATGAATAGTCCGGGGTATCCGGATGGATGATCTTCTTGATGGATTCGATGAAGGATGTAATACCCGCATAGAGAATGATCATCGAGATGACCAGAGCGCTGAGGTATTCGATCCTGCCGTAGCCGAACGGGTGTTTCCGGTCCGCCTTCTTGGCCGCAAGTCTTGTTCCGATGATGGTGATCAGAGAACTGGCGGCATCGGAGATGTTGTTTACCGCATCCAGGACGATGGCGATGGAATGACTAAGCAGTCCGATGACTGCCTTTAAGGCTGAAAGAAAAACATTGGCCGCGATGCCGATGATGCTGGTTCTGATGATTTTTCTGCTTCTAAGTGCTTCAGTTTCCATTTCTATATTCTCCTATCATACCTGACGGTAGAGATCTTCCGGTTTCAGACCGTTTCTCTTGGCCAGCGTGTTCCAGTTGCTGTTGGCGATATGAATGTATAAAGAACGCGGGAAGAAGAAAGGCTCCGTATAGATGTCCTTTGCCGTACTTCCTGTATTGATGGCTTTGGCAAGCTTCTTCATGCCTCTGTTGTTTTTCTTACCCGGGCCGCTTGACAAACGAATATGCTGGATCAGTGTACCGATCAGTTCTCCGGCACTGATACCCAGTCCTCCGCAGTACTCGAATCCCATTTCAGTGCACCACTGTTTCACCGCTTCAAACAGATTCTCCAGCTGACTGCTTTCATACAGACCCATGTTCGCAAGGACATAGATCTTCTTTCTTAGACCATGGTATTCCTTCTCGAATCTTTCCATCAGTCGGATCAGCTGGGAAGGCAATCCATCCACATACAGCGGCGTGCACAGAACGATGATTGGAGCACTTTCCAGTTTCTGCATCAGTTTCTCCGGTTCATTCTGATACTGCTGCATGTTTACGATCTCGTGTTCCTTCTTGAGTTTTTTGGAAAGTTCTTTGGCGAAACGATAAGAGTTGGCGTTGGTTGAGCGCATGCTTGGATTAAGCAGTACCGCCTTCTCATAAGTCTGGTACGGGATCCTCTTTTCAGGAACAGGTACATAAAGGGTCTCCTTGAATCTCACTTCCTTGACATGTCCCCGGATATTGGCGCATACCGCCTTCACATAACGTCTCGCGCTTTCTTTTTCTTCTTCATTCAGTTTCTTTCCGTAGAACACAAAAGAAAACGGCTTGTCTTCGTCGTAGCGTCTCTTGTGATGAGTCTCTCCCTGAACGACCTCAAACTGCGGAAGGACGTAGCCCAGACAGCGGTCGAAAACGTTCTTGATAAAAGAAGAAAAACCGCCATAGGTGTATCTGCTTATGACAGTGATTTCATCCGCGACATGGATCAGCTTTCCCATGTTTTCGAATCCGTCTTTGATGACGCACTGTCCCGGTGTTTTGTGCCAGCAGCAGAAACAACCGTTGCATGGACGGATCGGTTTTTCGGAGATGACTTTCCAGCCTCGATAGTCCTTAGAAAACTTCTCCCATTCTTCTTTCTGTAGATCATGTATTACCAGTTTCATATTGGTTTCCTGCAATTCTATTTTCTTATATCGTGATTTCTCTGGCAAGAAAAAAACTCGGATTTTTCATCAGAGTTTTCGTTTTACGGATGGTGGAGCTTACCGGGATCGAACCGGCGACCTCATGATTGCGAACCATGCGCTCTCCCAGCTGAGCTAAAGCCCCGTCTTCTACTATTATAGATCATAATCGAATAAATGAAAAAGAGATCTACGATCTCTTGATTTCTTCTTTGTTTACCGGAAGGCCAAGTCTCTTGCGATAGGCGATGATCCTTTCATCCAGAAGTTCTCCCTTGTCGATGACGATGGCCTTCTGCAGTATTACCGGTAGTTCTCCCTCAATCAGGCTGTCGAGGTAAGGAGTAAAGTTTCTGCTCAATACTTCCGATACCGTCCTAGGAACCATGGCAGGCGTATTGTCTACCGCATAATGCAGGACGCCGTCCACATAGTATACCGGATCATCGATCGTGGTAGGCTCGGACGTTTCTACAGCCATGTGCGGATCACAGGAAATGTCGATGATCGCAGCACCCGGTTTCAGTTTCTTCAGATCTTCCCTGCATATAAGATGATCCTCTCTGGAAGTATCCCACATGACGCAGTTGATCAGCAGATCATACTCGTACATCTTCTTCTTGAACAGCTTTTCCAGCTTTCTGGTATAGACATCCGTTCTGACGCCCAGACCGTTCAGGATACGGATCGCACCCTTGGCCGTCTGACCATTGCCAATGACAGCAGCCGTCAGATCATAAGGAACCTTTCCAACATACGACAGAGCCTGGAGAACACCCATCTCACCGGCGATCTCTCTGTTGCGGTAGAAGATGTAGCGTCCGTCTTCGAAGATCTCTTCCCAGGCCAGCACAGTGATGTCTTTCTTCATGCAGGCAGTCGTGAAATCCGTTTTCTGTACCGCATGTGCCCATCCCACCAGAAGACAGCCGTCCTTTGTCTGATCGATCTCTTCATTGTCTCCCAGCTTGACATCGACCAGGATGTCGCAGTCTAGGACTTCCTTGCGTGAAACGACATGGACGCCGTGTTTTCTGTATTCATCATCGTTTTTTAAAACACTCTCCCCGTATCCTTCTTCGATGAAGATATTCTCGGGATGTTTAACAATGCATAAATCTTCAGGCAGGATCGCTCTTCTTTTTTCGCCCGGTTTACGGGAAATGAGGAAACCGATGTTGTGTCTGTTCATAATGGTGCTCCTTAAATCAAAAAATGAATCTTGAACGGTTCATTGATTGTGTCTGTCAACTGATGGCAACATTATAACATGACCCGATCTTAGAATAAAAAAGCACTCCCAGAGGGGAATGCTTCTGTAATAAATCAGATATTAAACTTTATTCATCTCCCAGCACATCGATCAGGAACTCTTTAACCTGTTCCTCAGTATCGAACAGAGCGATAAACATGTAGTTGGCCATGGCACCGGAAAGCGCTTCTTCAACTCTTCCTTCTTCCTTCAGCTGATCATGGTACTTCTCTCTGATGAATTCCGGAGTATTCTTGAAGTTTCTGCCGTCTCTTCTGGATGCGAAGATGCAGATCTGCTGATTCTCTTTTCCTTTGTCGGAATGATCGAAGGCGATCATATCCGCCCAGATCTTGTAGACATCCGTACCGTTGGCCCAGTTCATCATCGTCGGAGAGATGCCTCCGCTTGGACGCATGTTAACTTCCAGAGCGACAATATCGCCCTTCTTACCCAGATACTGGTCCTTGCTCAGACGGAAGAACTCCAGATGGACCATCCTGCTCTTGACGCCGAACGCCTTGGCGGTCGCTCTGCCTGCTTCCAGCAGATCTTGAGGAACGACAGCTCTTTCATAGAAAGCGGAGTTTCCATTCTCGCTGACGGCTTCCATCAGGTCCTTGACCGTAACATTGCCGTTTTCGAAGATCGGTTCTCCCTTGGAGTTGATGATCGCATCGTAGGTCTGTACTTCGCCGGTAATGAACTCTTCCATGATGTAGAGGACATCCAGCTTCGTCTCGAAGAAATGTTCCAGATCCTCATCGTTCTTCAGCTTGTGCGTATCATTGGCTCCTACACCGTTGTCCGGTTTTACGATGACCGGATAGCCGACTTTCTTGATGAACTTCTTGCAGTTCTTGATATCATCTACCAGATGGAATCTGGCAACCGGAATGCCTGCCTTGATGTAGTTCTTCTTCATCTGGGACTTGAACTTTACACAGTCCATGTCCTTCGGGAAAAAGCCTGTCGTGATGTGGAACTCTTCTCTCAGTTTCGCATCTCTTTCCAGCCAGTATTCGTTGTTGGATTCGAGCCAGTCGATCTTGCCGTACCTGTAAGTAAGGAAGGCGACAGCCCTGAATACTTCCTCATAGTTCTCCAAAGAAGATACCCTGTAGTATTCATTCAGGGACATCTTCAGTTCATAGGAAAGACTGTCGTAGTCGCTGTCTCCGATACCCAGGACATTGATCCCGTTTTCTTTCAGATGATGACAGAAATTCCAGTGATTGGCAGGAAAATTCGGGGAAATGTAAATAAAGTTTGTCATAGCTTTTTCTCCTTGTTTAGCCTAACAGATACGGCAGGAAATAAGGCACCTGCCTGTGCCACCACGGCCAGTCGTGATCGACATCCTGACCCCAGTAGTCGACCCAGATATTGATACCCAGTTCATGAAATCTTTGATCCAGGTATTGTGTGCTCCAAGGTTCTTCCCAGGCCCCCATGCCGACGCAGACCACAGCCTTGTTCTGGTTGTAGCGTGCAATGAACGGATGATCCGGCGTCATGTTGCGCATGTAGTCGGTCGGGGAATTCTTGTAGACGTTGTCATCCATATAATCTCCCATGAAGTAGGAAGCATTATAGATACCGCTTAACGCCAGACAGCGGTCGAACAGATCCGGGAAGCGCAGATACAGATTCAAAGCATGCGTCGCTCCCATGGAACAGCCGAAGGTCATGATGCCCGGATAGCCGTCCCATCCGTTTTTTTCGTTGACGTATTCCCGGATGAACGGCACGACTTCTCTGGTGATGTAACTGATCCATTCTTCGTGATGTCTTGCCCGGTAGCCCGGATCATTGCTTCTGTCGCTCCATGTCTCGATATCGATGGTATCGATCGCAAAGACGATCACTTCGCCGTTGTCGATCCACGGACTGAACGTATCGGACATGTGGAAGTTTTCGAAATCAAAGAACCTGCCGTCCTGACACGGAATGAACAGTACCGGACGTCCATGATGACCGTATACCTTGATCGGCATGTTCCGGTTGAGATTGTAGCTGTAGTAGTCGAAATAGTTTGTTTCCATAATCTATCCTTTACTCATAGAAGAGAGTATCCATAAAGAACGGGATCTGCTTCTCCCAGGAAGCTTCGTTGTGGTTTCCTTTCGGAACAATACGGCTTTCCAGAAGAACGCCCTTGTTGATGAGAGCCTGCGTCACATCGGCGTAGATGGCTCTGGTATTGCGGTATCGGATCTCGTTCTCTCCGTAGTCCATGTAGATGACAGTATTCTTGCGGTATTTCGTTCTCTCGATCATGTCCAGAACGTTTTCCGGAGCAAAGCCGACGGACGGAGAAAGCGCCGCGCCTTTACAGAAGACATGGTTATATCTGCTCATGGCATAGAGCGTCATCAGCCCGCCCATGGAGCTTCCGGCAATGTAGGTGTGTTTCCGATCAGGCAGGGACGGATAGTTGTCGTCAATGTAAGGCTTGAGTTCCTTGACGAACCAGTTCATCGTGATCCTGCCTCTGCCCTTGATCCGATAGCCCCATTCATAGTCTTCAAAGGAGAACGGAGAGTATTCTGAAAGTCTTCCTCCGCATTTCTCTTTTTCGTCGTGGTGATTGCATTCGACGCCGACCACCATCAGCGGAACTTCGTTCTCTTCCAGGAATTTCAGCATGCCCCAGGACTTGCCGAAGCTTGCTTCTTCATCCAGAAAGACATTGTGTCCGTCAAACATGTACAGGACCGGGAAATTGCCGTCGAAGTCCGGTACATAGACATATACTTTTCTTTTTTCTCCCTTGATCAGCTGAGGGATCTCCGTTTCAAATATATCCAGCATAAGCAATCCTTTTAACTATATGACTATTTTATACTATTTCAGTTCAGATTTCCGTTTTTTATCAAACAATATAAAACGGGTCATTGGCCCGTTATATCTCTTAGAGTTTCATTACGGCAACGATCTCTTCTCCGTCCATCTCGCCGTTCTCTTTAAATCCCATCGAATG
>JAFZQL010000049.1 GCA_017620435.1 Erysipelotrichaceae bacterium | reverse complement strand
TTCATCGTACCGAACCTCGGATCCACGTCAAAGAAATCCTCCACGTCATAGCCACCGTCCAGGAAAGGAGACTTGTAGAAAGGATTCAGCCAGAGGGCATTAAAGCCCATCTCGCGGATGTAATCGAGTTTCGATGTAATTCCTCTCAGATCGCCGATCCCGTCGCCGTTGGCGTCAGAAAACGACGTAGGATAGATCTCGTAGACGATCAGATCTTTAAAACGCTTCTTACTCATAGAATCACCTTTTCTATCATGTTCATTCAGTCGACGATCCTGATGACCGTTTCCGGTTTGATCTCATCCGACTTATCGAAATCGCTTGTATATTCCCTGGAATCGCTGATCTCGATGAAACGCAGATTCTCATAGTCATAGCCCCAGTGAGGGATCAGATACCAGCGGTTCATCAGACCGGTATATTTCTCAACCCTTTTCTTCCAATAGTCTTCAGGAAAGGCGTACTTCAGATTCCTGAGATATCTCTCAAATCCCGGAAGTCTGGAATCTTCGATGGCGTTGTAGTCGTAGTGCCTGTGTTCGATGTAGTACCATTGACCGTTCTCCGCATGATCCCTGTACCAGCGCCAGGTCCCGGAAGGATCGGCTTTCCCGACAAAACGGCAGATATGATCCAGCTGCCACCATCTCAGATCTTCCTCGTCTTTCGCTTCGTAATAGACTTCATCCGGGTTGCCCCGTTCTCCGTACGACATCACTTTCAGACCGTCCAGATACAGACCGGAAAAGACATCGATGTCGTCGTTGCGGCAATCTTCCGGAAGATGTGCTCTGATCCATTTCTCATCCAGTTTCATTGTTGATCTCCTGTCAGTTCACGCTGCATATACGCAAGGATCAGACGGATGTCTCTTAGATCCTTTTCCCTTCCCAGTTCCTGTTTCATTTCGATCAGTCCATTCAATGAAACGACAGGGATACCTTCTACATGCGTGATGGAATCCCTCAGCCAGTTCTCGAAGATTTCGATATCGTTGTCTATTCTGAAACACCGGTTTCCGTCGGAACCCGTTTTATACAGATATCCTTTTTCTTCCAGTTCGTCCGCCAGCTTCTTCATACACCCCAGATCGATATCGGAGCATTCTTCCCTGATCCCGTAAAGAACCATTGCCGCACCGGCAACGACCCAGTATTCATGCGGATCATAGGAGAATTCCTTCAGCTTTGCGAGCACATCAGATTTTCTCATCTATGCAGATCCTCACAGTCCCAGTTCTTCGGCGAGCTCTTCCAGTTCCTCGTCATCCATGTCATCCAAAGCATACAGATCCATTGCGGCCATATCAAAACCGTTCAGCGCAGCCGTACTGTAATAGGATCTCAGTTCTTCCAGAAGTTCTTCTCTGTCTTTATCCAATGTCTGCTCCTTATGTTTATTGCGCTCTATCGGCATAGACCGCTTCCGTTCCCTTGTCGTCCCAGCGGATACTGTCGGCATGAGCGTCGCAGACTTCCAGATGTTTATCATCCTTCCTGTATGCGTACAGGGCGTATTCTCCCGAGCTCTGCATCGGTGCTTCGTCCGTGAGGACGATCCATGGGATATAGTTTTCATCGTTGGATTTGTATCCCGCCGTAGGATCCACGCCATAGAAATCCGAAGGCTTCAGATCCTGATAATCTGCTTCCTTCCTGTACCCGATCAGCAGTACGTAGTGCTGCCAGGCGCTTCTGGATGCGGGCTTATCCGTTGCGGTATAGGCATAGGTATCGTCGACAAGAAAGATCACCGGCCTTCCTGCACTGATCTCGTCGTAGGCTCTCTGCAAAACGGTATCCAGAGGATCGGACAGAGCGATGTCTTCGAATCCCGCCCATCTCCATACCGCTCCGTCTCCGTCGTAGTAATCGTAAGGATCGGCACTGTAGTCCTGATCCAGGATGGCTCTTCCATAGGCAAGGCAGAAAATGCTGCAGATCTCGGGATCCTGCTGTCCGACATTGAGGATCAGTCTCCGGTCGAAGTCCAGCATTCTGTAGATCTGTCTGGTGTCTTCCTCTTCCTTTGTTTCTACGGTATTACTGACGTCCTTGGGCTCTTCTTTTTCCTCTACAGGTGTATTCTCTTCTTCCGTCTTTTCTTCCTTCGTATCCGCATTTAAAACCTCTCCGGTTTCATTTTCGGCAGGAACGGGATCCTTGTGATGATCCAGGTAGAACTTCTGCAGCAGAAGCATGGCCGCAGCTACAAGCACTACGAAAATTAGATGAAAGAGTTTCTTTAACATAAATATCTATTTCTATTATCCTATAGAATCACTCTCTTGTTTACAAAAAAGGTCTGATCGGATGATCAAACCTATTTCATATCATTGTTTTAATAAAACAAACGCTTGGTCCTTGTTATTTCTTCTTAAAATACTTCTGATACATCCCTGTAAGCAGATCTTTCCTGGAACTGCCCACATAGTTCCCGTCCTTGTCGTAATAATTCGTATAGTCCCCGTTCAGAAGGGATTTCCGGGAATAACCGATCTTCTCACCTTTCTCGTTGTAGTAGTTGGTATATGTATCATCCAGATACGATTTCCGGGAATAACCTGTCTTCTTATGGTTGCTGTCGTAATGATTCGTAATGTTGTCAAAGAGAAGGTTCTTTCTCTTGTATCCTGTCTTTTCACCTTTGCTGTCTAGGGAGATGTCGTAGTCCTTATTCAGGAGAGATTTACGGGAGTATCCTAGGTCTCCATCTAGGAACATGTTTATGTTTTCGGATTCGGTGTCTTCTTCTTCCGGTTCTTCTAATGGTTCACTGTGTTCTTCTGCCAGGATCCTAATCATTTCCTGAAGTTCGTCATCTTCCAGAACGTCTTCAATATCTCCGTCATAGTCATCCAGGAGTTCTTCGATGTGGTCGCTGAGGTCATCGAAGATCTGTTGCGCCTTGTCGCTGTCTCCTGTTGTTTCTTCGAGGTAATCTATGATTTCATCGCGGTAGTCTTCGACATCATAAAGCTCGTCTTCGTCTTCATCGAAGTCGTCTTCTTCATCTTCATCGTAGAGATCATCTTCTTCGTCTAGATCTTCATCATCGAGATCGTCATCTTCGAAGAGATCGTCGTAGTCGTCATCGTAGTAAGACATATTGTTTCTCTTTCTGTTTCATTATATAGCAAGGGGGATGGAACAAAAAAACGTACATGCACAGGAAAGGAAAAAGGAGAGCATCAATCTCTCCCTTCTCCCATGTCAAATAAAGACTTATTTGAATTTCGATTACTTAATCGAAACTACATACTTATACTGTTCTGTTTTTCAATCCATGCTATCAGTAAGTTTACAATACGCTCCTGCTGCTCTTCAGTCAATTCTTTATGAAGAGGAACTTTATACCACTTGTTCATACAACCTCTGCAGCAGCAAGCCGTGGCATGCATGGCTTTGAAGACAGGGTGACCATGCATAGGAGTCTGTTTCCCATCGTTAACAGGGTCTGCCGGAGCTAGCTTTTTTCGAACAAAGTCCTCAGCATGAGTCCTTATGACGGACATGCCTTTTTCTTCAAGATACTGCTTTTCTTTCTTTGTTAACTTGAAACTGGAACGGAATTTAGAATGTTTCAGTTTTTCAAGAGCCTGATCTATTGTTTGCATATTTAGATTAAGCTATTGCTTTATTCTTTGGTAACATTGATCCCCAGATCCCAGTATCTGTCAAAGAATTCTCTTAACTTCTCAATAACTCTTTCCTTAACCGATGCTCTGTTCTTATTAAATCGAGACATCGGCGGAAGGATCTGGTTCATCGCTGTTCCGGATGTATCGAACCGTCCATTCTCCAAAGAATCATGTGTAAACTGATAGGTCTCAGCTGCATTCAGATTTTCACTCTGAATAATCTCTTCCAGATC
>JAFZQL010000048.1 GCA_017620435.1 Erysipelotrichaceae bacterium | reverse complement strand
CTGACTCTCTACGGCTATCTGCTGGAAGGAAATCCGAAAGAGGTCGTGATCTGCGTCCACGGCTACAAGTCTTCGATGCAGGAAGACTTCGCCGATCGGATCGAGATCTACCGCAAGAGAGGATCCACGGTCCTGCTGCTGAATGACAGAGCGCACGGCAAGTCGGAAGGGACTTATCTGGGATTCTCGGAACACGACAAGCGCGATGTCGCCAGATGGGTGGATCTGGTCAATGAAATGTACGACGATCCGAAGATCTATCTGCACGGCATATCCATGGGCGGCGCTACGGTCATCCACTGCGCCGATGCGGGACTGAAGAATGTCTGCGGGATCATCGACGACTGCGGTTTCGATTCCATCGTTTCCATCAGCAAGTATCTGATCAAAGACATGTATCATCTGCCTTACTTCCCGTTCGGGGATTTCGCCTGGTTCTGGTCCGTCATCATTACCGGCGTCAGTTTCAATACGTCTCTGGGCGAAGAGTGTGTCGCCAGAACGGATATCCCGATCCTGTTCATACACGGGAAGGAGGATCATTTCGTGCCGTGCTGGATGTCGGAAAAGATGTATGAAGCCTGTGCTTCTCCAAAGCGCCTGATGCTGGTGGAGGGCTGCGGTCATGCGGCTGCCTACATGATGGCAAAAGAAGAATATGAAAAGAACGTCAACGATTTAATGAATGGAGCGTTTGCATGAGATATTACGGTGTAGACTACTATCCGGAACAGTGGGGAATGGATCTGGTAGATGAAGATCTGGACAATATCGTTGAACTTGGTGCAGATCTGATCCGGATCGGAGATTTCGCCTGGGACAGATTTGAACCGGAAGACGGAAGATACGACTTTTCTTTCTTTGATGAAGTCATTGAAAAGGCCAAGAAAAGAAATCTGCATATCATGATGTGCGTTCCGACGGCGACCATGCCGTCGTGGCTGTATCGGGAACATCCCGAGATCATGAACGAAGACGAAAGAGGCTATCGTCAGCCGTACGGCGCCAGAAGAGGCTACTGCATGAACAGCGACGTCTATCTTGAAAAGGCTGCCGCATTAGCCAGAACCATGGCGGAACACTACAAGAACGAAGAAGCCATCGTGGCCTGGCAGGTAGACAACGAGATCGGACACGAAGGTTCGGATGTGTGCTATTGCAAGACCTGTCACAGGAAGTTCGTTGAATATCTTAGAAATAAATACAGGAATATTGAAGAACTGAATGAAAGATGGGGAACCTCCTTCTGGACGCACACCTATTACCGTTTCGAAGATATTCCTGTACCGAAACCATCCTTTACAGCCCAGAATCCTTCCTTAAGACTGGAATGGGAACGGTTCAGAAGTCTGTCTGCCGTAAACTTCATCAGAACGTTAAGGGATGCGGTAAAATCCGTCGACGAGAAACTGATCGTCACTCACGACTTCGAGGGCGGCATCATCAACAAGTCCTTCGATCCGTTTGAAGTATCGAAGTGTCTTGACTTCGTCTCCTACAACAACTATCCGGTCTGGGGCGGCCAGCCTGCGCCGCTGTCCGACAGCGATCTGGCTTTTACCGTCGATTTTGCCAGAGGATTCAAGCAGGACAAGATCTGGGTCACGGAATCGATCATGGGAGCCCAGGGTCACAACGATATCGGCTATGCGCCTAGACCGAATGAAGCGAAGAAATGGGCGCTGGATTCTATGGATCACGGGGTTGAATCGCTGATCTTCTTCCGTTACCGCGGTTTCACCAAGGGTGCGGAACAGTTCTGTTTCGGCATTCTGGATGCGGATAACGTGAAACGCAGGAAGTACTACGAGACGCAGTCTTTCTTCAAGGAAGCCAGAGAAAAGACGGTAGAATATCCGAAATCCGACGTCGCTCTGGTCTATGACTATGACTCCAAGTCTTCGATGAAAATACAGCGTCAGTCCGACGTGTTCTCTTATGAACAGGAATGCATGAAACTGTACGGACAGCTGTTCAGACGCCATATGAACTGCGATATTATTCCTTCGGATGCGGATTTCACAAAATACAGAACTGTCATCCTACCGTACATGATCATCATGTCGGACGAGTTCAAGAAGAGACTGAAGGATTATGTCAAAGATGGCGGCACAGCCGTTTTAACGGCTCGTACAGGCTGGAAAGACACAGACAACAATCTGATCTTCGGGAAGAGACTTCCGGTCGATCTGGATGATTTGACGGGCTGTGTGATCGAGGAACAGGAAACGCTTCTGAGCGGTCAGAGCAGTCCTTGCGTCTATGGAGATACGCAAGGGGAAGGACGCATCTTTGCGGAGATGCTGAAGGTGACGGACGGCAAAGAAGCAGTGAAGTGGAAGGACAATCCATTCGGCGATTATGCCGCAGCCGTCTGTAAGGAATACGGAAAAGGCAGGTGCTTCTATCTGGGATCATCCTTCGATGAAAAGATCCTGACGAAGCTGTTTGACGAGATCCTGAAATAAGATTAAAAAACCCATCCTAGGATGGGTTTTGTTTTATTCCGGTTTCCACAGGAAGAGTCCGTGCGCTGCCGATAGCTGTTTCAGTGTTTTCAGCAGTTTTTCATCCGGATCATATACCGTCAGATAAGTGTCATCTCTCTGTACGGTGATCAGTACATCTTCCTGCAGGAGGATATCTATTGTATCCGTATTGTGCAGGATCATTTCTTCCAGCTGTTCAGGAGAAGGCTTTTCAATGATCCTGTCGTTGTGATAGACCAGGAAATCATAATAGCAGTTCAGCTTCAACAGCAAATCCGCAAAGCACTGTCTCAGTCTTGTGTTCTGCGGATCTTTCAGATAGTGTTCTTCAACCGCAAAGTACTGCCCTGCGCTTTCTTGAGGAACCTGGTAAGGCAGGATATCGATGACCCAGCAGGGCTTTTTCAGCAGTTTTTCAATCTTCTCAATAATTTCTTCTGTTTTGTTCATTTACTTCATCTTTCCGGTAAACAGATAGAAGACGTCGTTGTCTTCCAGTTCATCCATGTCCGAGATATCCCTGTGCTTGTTCTGGGCGATATCTCTGATCAGTTTCATGGATAGCAGCGTGGCATAGAAATCGTTGATCACGTCATCTTCATATTCTTTTTCAATGGTGATGATCTTTCGGAAATGATTTGGAAGGTTCTTTTTCAGCATCTCGTCAAGTTCGTTGTTTCCTTTGAAGAAGATCAGATCGCTGTCTGTCCTGCGGCTGTGGTTGATCCTGCCGTGGCAGAAGTTGTATTTGTCGTGCAGGATACAGGAAGCCATGCCGGATTCGATGAAGGACGATTCCAGAATAACGGATGCCGTCTGCGTCTCGTAGCCGCTGATGACTTCATAAGTATCGTTGTTGGAGGCAGAAGAAATCTCCTTGTTCAGGATCTCGTTGAGCAGATCGTAGTCGTTACAGTAATACAGGAACAGCAGGCTTAGCGGAACCAGAGTCGCTGAAATGGAAACATAGGAAAGCTCCTTCGGCATCTGATAAACAAGGTTGTTTACGCCTTCTCTTGGATATCCGGTAAACAGATATTTGTTCAGATCGGTGTGGAGTATGGCTTGAGCACCGATGTTGTTTCCGGAATAGGAAACGGCGATGACATTTTGATATGGCTGCAGATCCATGTAGAAAAGATCGCGCGGGCTGACGAAATCCGTGATGATGTGTTTCTTTTCCCGCAGAACTTTTGCCAGATAGGTCGCGACAACGGATGATCCTCCGACCCCGCATACCAGGGTAGGTCCTTCGATCTCATCCAGCATCGCAAAGAGTTTCTCCAGATCGCTGTCTTGGATCGCTTTGTCGACTTTCTCGTTCAGTGTTCTGAAACAGTCATCCATCTTATCAAAGATCATAGCCGCGCTCCTTCGCAAATTCTTCCAGCTGTTCCAATGAACAGACGCCTCCCAGTCCGCCGATCACGGTGCAGGCGTAGGCTCCGTTGACCGTAGCCAGCTTCAGGGCTTTCTCGTAGTTCATCCCTTTCATCAGACAGGCCAGGAAACAGCCCGCAAAGGCGTCTCCCGCTCCGGTGGAATCCAGGACGTCGACATTCTGCATCGCCGGCATATATATTTTTCTGTCCTTCAGATACAGATCGGATCCTTCAGAGCCGTGGGTAACGACTACGAATTCTCCGCCATTTTCGAAAATGATCTCTTTCGGGTCCTTCAAAGAGTGTTCACTTAGTCTTTCATAATCCGTTTCATTGATGAAGAGTCCGTCCGCAAGATCGTAGAGGATCTTCACCCTGGAAGGATCATCGTACTTGCTGGAACCGTCCAGAACGATCCTGGCTCCGTGTCTCTTCGCTTCCAGAAGCGGTTCTATGTCTTTGAAAGAACGGTTGATCATGTGCATCAGGGAATAGATGTAGGTCGCGTTGTTGAGCAGTTCCTGCATCTTTTCATCCACTTCATAGAACGGACGGAGCGGGTCGATGATGAACATCGTCCTTTTTTCTCCCGTCAGGATGATCAGGACTCTGCCATTGGTGACGTCTTCTTTGACCGAAACGAATTCCCGGTCCATGTGCAGGCGGTCCATCTCGTTCAACAGGAACGCCGTCGTGTCTTCATCCTTTCCCAGCATGTCCAGGACTTTGACTTCACATCCCTTGGCGGCACAGATCGCCGCTACGTTGAAAGGACATCCTCCGGCGGACCAGCTGATAAAACGGGCGTGAGAGAAGTCTCCTTCCTTTGGGTAGGTGTCCGATTCATAAAGCGTATCCACATAGCTTCCCAGTATACCTAAAAAATACTTTTCCATATACTTAAATTATAGTATGAACGCCGGGATAATCAGGCGTTTTTTCTTATATAATAATCTTGAGGTAAGTCAAATGTTCAAGAATATCAAAGAAGCAAAACAGTACATCGAGGAAAACGGGATTGAATTCGTTGATCTGAAACTGATCGATCTAAAGGGAAGGTTCAGACATCTCAGCATTCCTTCGGAAAGGCTGAATGAAAAGGTCATGAAAGACGGGATCGGTTTTGATGCGTCCAACTACGGATACGCAAGCGTAGAGAAATCGGATATGGTCTTCTATCCGGATCTATCCAGCGCGATGATCGATCCTTATGCCTTAAGACCGACCCTAAGCATGTTCGGAGACGTATATGTGATCAAGGAAAACGATAACGTTCCTTTTAGACAGTATCCGCGAAATGTGATCCAGGATGCCCTGGATTATATGAAGAAACAGGGGATCGCCGACCAGATGCTGGTGGCACCGGAATACGAATTCTCGGTATTCGACGAGATCTCCTATGATGTTCAGCCGGGCTTTGTCGCCTACAGACTGGAGTCGGAAGAATCGGAACTGTTGGCCGGGCAGGGAGGTTTCGACGGCTATCGCAATACATCCAAGGGCGGCTATCATATCGACCGTCCAAGAGACAGACTGACCGATCTGCGGGACGAGATCTGCAGCCTGATGAAGGATGCGGGCATTGAGGTCAAGTATCACCACCATGAGGTAGGCGGATCCGGTCAGCTGGAGATCGAGGTAGAACTGGGCGACGTCGCGAAACTGGCGGACGACACGATGATTGCCAAATATCTGATCAGAAATACGGCCGTGGAGAACGGTCTTACCGCTACCCTGATGCCAAAACCGATCCATGGCGAGGCAGGCAACGGGATGCATGTCCACATGATGCTGAAGAAGGACGGAGAGAATATCTTCTATCAGAAGGGAAACTATGCGAACCTGTCGGACACGGCGATGTATTTCATCGGCGGTCTGCTGAAACACATCAGTTCTCTGTGCGCCTTCTGCAATCCTTCGACCAACTCCTACAAACGTCTGGTTCCGGGTTTTGAAGCCCCGGTTACAATAGGCTACGCCAGCGCCAACAGAAGCGCTGTCATCCGTATTCCGTCCTACGCCAAAGGCGAGGATTCGGTCCGTTTTGAACTGCGCAATCCGGATGCCACTTGCAATCCTTATCTGGCTTTTGCGGCCATCCTGATGGCGGGGATCGACGGCATCATGAATCATATCGATCCGAAGGACCACAACTGGGGTCCGTTCGATTTCAATCTCTATCAGCTAAACGAGGAAGAGAAAGCGAAGCTGGAACATCTTCCTGCTTCCCTGGAAGAAGCCGTTGAAGCCTTAAAGGCAGATCACGACTATCTGACGGCGGGGAACGTATTCCCGGAAGAACTGCTGAACAACTGGATCAGGTCCGTAGTCGGCGATGCCGAAGAAGTAAACAGGATCCCGCATCCGGCGGAATTCAGACTGTATTACGACCTGTAGGAAAGACATTTCCTGTATAATAGATGAGTATAAACAAGGGGGATTATGATATGGACAGACCTAGACCTGAATTTCCGAAAAGAGCGGTAATTACCGGAGGTATGCCTTACGGCAACAAGACGCTGCATTTTGGACATATCGGCGGCATGTTTGTGCATGCGGATGTTTTTGCCAGGTTTTTAAGAGACCGAATCGGCAAGGACAACGTCATCTTCGTATCCGGAACGGACTGCTACGGTTCGCCGATTGCGGAAGGCTACCGCAAAAGAGTCGAGACCGAAGGATACCAGGGTTCGATCGAAGACTATGTCATGGAGAATCATAATACCCAGCTGAAGACATTAAGAGACTATGAGATCTCGCTGGATCTGTTTGGCGCATCGGGTCTTCTTGACACCAAGGAAGTCCATCAGGAAGAAACAAACGACTTCATTACGACGCTTTACAAAAACGGCTGGCTGGAAAAGCTGGTCACCAAGCAGTTCTACGATACAAAATACCAGTGTTTCCTCAACGGCAGACAGGTCGTAGGCAAGTGTCCGATCGAGAATTGCCAGTCGGAGAAAGGCTATGCCGATGAATGCGATCTGGGTCACCAGTACATGCCGGAGGAGCTGATCGATCCGAAATCAACACTTTCGGGAGAGACGCCGGAAATGAGAGATGTCACCAACTGGTACTTCAAGCTGACGGAATTCAACGGTCTGCTGAAGGAATACGTGGAAGACATCAAGAAGAAACCGAATGTCAGAAGGATCGTAGCGGAAACGATGGAAGAATCATTAGGTCAGCCGGTGATCTACATCCAGGGCAAGTTCCTGGATCAGTATAAGGCGATCGAAGGCCAGCTTCCGGAGCACGAGAATTCCGATCTGGAAAACATCAAGGGCAGTTTTACCGTCTTTTTTAATGAACTCGAAAAGAGAGAGAAGGCCTGCCCGATCTTGACCAATGCCGGGATCCATTACCGTACCGGAAAGACTCTGGTTCCTTTAAGACTGACCGGAAACATCGAATGGGGCGTCAAGGCGCCAAAGCTGGAAGATGAAGAAGATCTGACGGTCTGGGTATGGCCGGAAAGCCTTTGGGCGCCGATCTCCTTCACGAAAGCCTACTTTAAGAGGAAAGGCATGCCTGAAGAAGAATGGAAGAAATACTGGTGTGATAGAGACGCTGCCGTCTACCAGTTCATCGGTCAGGACAATATCTATTTCTACGGCGTAGCGCAGATGCCTCTGTGGATGGCACAGCAGGGCAAGGACAACCTGACGATACATCCGGAAAACGGACAGCTGCAGCTGACCACGCTGGTCGCAAACCACCACATCCTGTTCCTGGACAAGAAGGCGTCTTCTTCCGGTTCCGTAAAACCGCCGATGGCTGCCGATCTTCTGAACTACTATACGGCGGAACAGCTTAGAGCCCATTTTCTTTCTTTGGCCTTGGGTAACAAGTCGGTCAGCTTCATGCCGCAGCCTTTGAATCCGGAAGCCAATCTGAATGAACCGGATCCGGTCCTGGCGCAGGGCAACCTGTTTACCAACGTTCTCAACAGAATGATCAGAGGCTGTTTCTACAGCGCGCAGAAATACTTCGACGGTGTGCTTCCTTATGGTGAAGTCTCTCCGGAATGCAAGGAACAGGCCGAAAGAACGATCCTCAACTACGAGAATCACATGTACCGTTTTGAACTGCATCAGATCATCAACGATCTGGATTCCTATATCCGCAACGCGTCCAAGTTCTGGTCCAAGAACATGAACGATGAAGCGAACATCAGACAGACTCTGATCGATGCTTTCTATATGATCAGGGTTGCGACAGTATTGTCTCATCCGGTCGTACCGACAGGTGCGGAAAAGACCTGCGAGTATCTGAATATTGATCCGGAGAAGTTCTTCAGCTGGGACAACATCTTCGCCGATCTCTATGATCTTGTGGACGACAAGGAACATCATCAGCTGAAATTCTTAAAAGAAAAGGAAGACTTCTATGTCAAACATCCAAGCCAGTTTAAGTAAGACAAAACAGGAAATGGAGAGCGTGGGGATCACCGACAACATCAGACTGTCGGACGATGGAAACAGCATCGTGATCATCGATCAGACCAGGCTCCCGGGTACACTGGAATACAAGAATATTACCAATCTGGAAGGTGCCTATCAGGCGATCAAGAAGCTGGAAGTCAGAGGCGCTCCGGCTATTGGTATTTTCGCCGGGTATACGATGTATGTATTGAGCAGAAAGGACAGTAGTCTTGATTTTGACGCTTTCTACAGAAATTTCACAGCGAATAGAGAATATCTGAATTCTTCCAGACCTACGGCTGTAAATCTTTCCTGGGCCCTGAAACGGATGGACCAGGTCGTCTGTGACAACAGGGACAGACCGGTAGAAAAGATCGTGCAACTGCTGAAGGAAGAAGCCATCAGGATTCATAACGAAGACATCGAGATGTGCCTGAAGATCTGTGAATACGGACTGTCTTTGTTAAAGGACGGGGACGGGGTGCTGACACACTGCAATGCGGGGCCTCTGGCTACCTCCTACGGAACCGCACAGGGACCTTTCCTTCTGGCCAAGGCCAGGGGTATGAATATCCGCGTTTTTGCGGATGAGACCAGGCCTTTGCTGCAGGGTGCCAGACTGACGGCTTTTGAACTGCAGAGAGCGGGCGTGAATGTGACTTTGATCTGTGACAACATGGCTTCTCTTGTCATGCGCAACGGCTGGATCAACGCCTGCTTCGTCGGCTGCGACCGTATTGCGGCAAACGGCGACTTTGCGAATAAGATCGGCACTTCCGGCGTTGCCATCCTGGCGAAACACTACGGGATCCCGGTCTATTCTCTGGGACCGACTTCCACCATCGACATGAACTGTCCGGATGGGGATCATATCAGGATCGAACTGCGTGATCCGGATGAGATCAGAACCATGTGGTATGCACAACCGATGGCTCCGGAGGATGTAAAGTGCTATAATCCTTCCTTCGATGTGACGGATCATGAACTGCTGAGCGGCATCGTAACGGAGAAAGGCATCGTCTATCCGCCGTTCGATGTGAATCTGAAAAAACTGTTTGATGAGGAATAGACTGTTTCTGTATTATTTTCTGCAGCTGACCTGGGGTATTATACAGAATATCCTGGGTTTTTTGATTTGGATCTTTGTCCTGCTTACCGGTCCGAAAGAAAAAAGACATGTGTTTCACGATGCCCTGGTGACCAGATGGCATCTGAAATCTTCCATGTCCATGGGAATGTTTCTGTTTATGGGAACCGGTGATCCAAGAGTCCTGGTCCACGAATACGGCCATACGATACAGTCCTGTATCCTGGGTCCGTTCTATCTGCCGGTGATCGGTATTCCTTCTTTCTGTTGGGCTAATACGCCGCGCTTTGAACGCAACAGAAGGCTGGGCAGATACCGCTACAGCGACTTCTATCCGGAAAGATGGGCCAATCGTCTGGGTCAAAGATTTACCGGTAGAGAATCGATCAGGTCTTAAGAACGTAGGCGATTCCTTTGGCTGTCCTTAATTCCGGATCTTTAAAGTGATTGCCTTCGTTGAATTCAAAGAAAGTATCTGTTTTTTCGGAAAGGATCTGACTGATCCTTTTTGTATTGTCTTCCACCGTTTTCATGATGGGATTTCCGGTATTACTTTCCTTGTCTCCCAGAGAAAGGTAGACCCGTTTAACATTTCCGGATAACGGATGATTTAAGATGTATTCCGGAAAGTCAGGATACCAGAGAGAACCTGAGGCGGATACGATCTTTGTGAACAGATCGCGGTTGCAGGCGCTGTATAAAGCAAAGAGTCCGGCGAGTGAATAACCCACCAGAACGCGGTATGCGACTATCTTGTTGTGGCCGTTTATTTCGGCTTCGATCTGCGGAAGCAGCGTATCGCTTAAATGAGACAGATAGGCATCGGCTTTTCCTTCGAAAGCGTTGCCTCTCTTAAAGACGGGATCGCATGGCCACGGGGAAAGATCCCTGTTCCAGTCGAAACCGCTGATAGCCGCCAGAATAAATTCCGGAGAACCCATTTCTATACAAAGATCATAGATCCTTCCGGCATCCTCGTCGCAGTTGATCAGGACTAGAGGCAGCGTATCGCTTTGAGATCCCAGTCCGTACAGTACTGTTTTCATCATCGGAAACCTTCAGCCTTTATTATTCGAAATCTTCGTCCTCGTAGCGGATCACGATGTTGCCGTATTCTTCCGCAACCTCATCGAATACGCTCAGGATATCGACAGAGAAATCGTCGATCTCATCCATGTTGATGACGATCACTTCCATATCATCCAGTTCGCTCAGACAGTCGTACAGAGCATCCAGATTTTCCCCGTAGTAGTCAGGAAAATCAAAAAGCTCCTTCAGATACTCATGTCCTCTCTCATTCAGTTCATAGACGTCCAGAATGATCTTTCTGTTCGCTTCTTCCGGAACGTAGTCGTAGTTCAGAGACAGATGTCCGAAATCCCTGTATGCCTGATCCATGGTTCTCAGGTATGTCAGCGATCTTTCCGATGCGTTTTCACAGTAGTTGATCAGCACTTCCGTCTTGGGAAGAGAGGAAAGATACTCGTAAAAGGCATCCGGTGTATCACCGCAGTAATCAGGATCTCTAAAGATCCCCTTCAGATAGTCGTTGCCGAAATCATTCAGCAGCCTGATATCCAGATATACTTTTTTCATTCTTCTTCTCCATATAACAGCTCATAAGTGCTGTAGTGGTCTTCCGTATAGTAGATCAGTCTGTCATTGGAATAGACGATCCTTTTTTCGTTCCTGGTTCCTCCGTGGTAGTCGATATCGCACTCGTAGTAGATGCGTCCGTTCTTTTTCGGAAGTTTTCCTTCCCGGTTCCCGAAACGGTCTCCGCCGATGCTGCAGGTATCGCAGACATCCTGAAGATTGCCCTTGCTGGCGACCCAGCCCATGTTTTTCGCTTCGTCTTTCGTTACGAAATTACGCGGCAGTTTCCGATAGGTATACAGATACAGGGCGACATCTTCCTTGGAAGTATAGATCCCGTCTTCTCTGATGACATTTTCCTGGACAACTGGATCCGGATCGACCGTCGGTTTATAGTCTCTGAAATAGAGAAAGGCAAAAAGCCCCAGAGCGATCAGGGCGGCAAGCAGGACGAATTTCAAATACTTTTTCATAACCTCATTATATCAGTATTCTTCTTGGGAATGGCAGATACTAAAACAGTATAAGAATCGGATACCTCTCGGTTATAATGAAAGGGTAGGAACATACAGGAAATCATATGAAAGCCCTGGAGATTTCTGATGCGATTCAAGAAGAAGAAAGAATCCGGCAGCGGGGAGAACAGGGAACTGATGAGATAATACTGGGAGGAACACTTATGAATGAAGTCATGGAATGTATTCTGAAAAGAAGGAGCATACGGAAATTCAAGGCAGAGATGCCGAAGAAGGAAGACATCGATCAGATCATCGAAGCGGGGCTCTATGCTCCGAGCGGACACGGCCTGCAGTCGTCCATCATTCTGGCTGTAACAAACAAAGAACTGAGGGATAAGATTTCCAGAGACAACTACAGAGTCGTAGGCAGGGAAGTGAATACGGATCCTTTCTACGGCGCTCCGGTCATTCTGGTCGTTCTGGGGGACAAGTCGTCTTCCAACAGAGTCTATGACGGTTCTCTGGTGATGGAAAACATGATGCTGACGGCGACATCGCTGGGACTTGGCAGCATCTGGATCAACAGAGCCAGGGAAGAATTCGAAACAGATGAATACAAACAGCTTCTGAAAGACCTGGGTATTGAAGGGGAATGGGAAGGTATCGGACACTGCGCGATCGGTTATATCGACGGAGAGATCCCGGAAGCGGCACCGAGGAAACCGGGCAGAGTCTACTATATCGATTAGGAACATATCATGAAGAAAATTACGTTGTCACTGATCATCTCTCTGGCAGTCAACCTGGTAGGAGCGCTGATCAACTATATCTATTATCAGTTCAACAGGCACCTGTTTCTGTGCTTTAGAAGCTTCGGCGGAGAGATCACGGTCGAATCCGGTTTTGGACTGATCGCCGTACATATCTATGCGATGGAACCGAACAGCAGCGATTCTTTGCATCTCCGTTTTGAACCGCTCGCATTCATCGTCTGGCTTCTGGCGATCGCCCTGATCGTGTTCCTGATCCTTTTTCTTATCGGAAAGATCAGAAAGAAATGAGAAACAGTATGTTCGCTGACTATCACGTTCACAGTGAATTCTCTGATGACAGCAGAGAACCGATGGAGAAGCAGATCGAAAGAGCGATCGAACTCGGACTGGATGAGATCTGTTTTACGGATCATGTCGACTACGGCGTCAAGAAGGACTGGGATGAAGGAGACATAGAATGGCGCAAAGGAGACGGAGTGAGCTATGATCCGTCTTCACCGGATCCACTTGCGAATGTCAACTATCCGGAATACTTCGGAAAGCTGTTAAGAATGAAAGAGACATATAAAGGCAGGATCTCTATTAAGCAGGGACTGGAATTCGGGATTCAGACGATTACCCTTGATCCCTATGAAAAGCTCTTTCAGACGTATCGGAACGAGCTGGATTTCGTTCTGCTGTCGGTACATCAGATCGACAATCAGGAATTCTGGCCGCAGGATTTCCAGAGAGGAAAGACGCAGAAGGAATACAACGAACTCTATTACAAAGAGATCTATGAGATACAGAAGAGATTTAAAAATTACAGCGATCTCGCTCATCTGGATATGATCATCAGGTACGATGAACAGGGTGTCTATCCGTTTGAAAAAGTCAGGGATCTGATCGCCGAGATCCTGAAACTGGCGATCTCCGACGGGAAAGGTATTGAATTGAATACTTCTTCCTGGCACTACGGCTTAAAGGATACCACACCGTCCAAAGAGATCCTGAAACTGTACAAGGATCTTGGAGGAAGGATCATCACCGTCGGTTCCGACGGACATACGACGAAGTATCTGGGCGATCACATTCCGGATGGATATCGGATCCTGAAGGAAACAGGCTATAAAGAGATCTGTACATTTGAACATATGGAACCGGTGTTCCATCCGTTATAATAAAGGAAAAACGAGGTATTGTTATGGGCATCAGATTTTCAAAATCGATTAAGCTGGGAAACTATCTGCGGCTGAACATCTCCCGTTACGGGATCTCCACAACGATCGGCAAGAAGGGCGCTTCTGTCAGTGTCGGAACCAGAGGGACTTACCTGAATCTGAGTCCGGCACTGGTCGGGATCAACGGAACAGGGATCTCCTACCGGAAAAAGATCGCCGGAGGTCTGAAGAAATCAGGCAAGAAATCGAACAAGAAGAAGACCTCTGTCACAAAAAAGACCTATCAGCCGGCAGAAGAAACAAAAACCGCCGAAATCAAGAATACGACAAATACGCAAGAGATCCTGGAAGAATACAGAAACAACCAGGAAGCCAAGATCAACCTGCACAAGTATGCCGATCCGGTCATGAGTAAAGAAGCGTTTGCGCAGTACGCAAAAGAACTGGAATCGGAAGCGGGAAGAGAACTGTATCAGTACAGTATCGAGGGAGACGAGGATACGATCGAGAACTTCGTTTCTTCCTTCATGAACAATCTGGAACTGGCTTACGATGTCAGAGTCAACTATGAGCTGGAAGACAATATCCTGTATGTTGACCTGGATCTGCCGGAAATCGAAAACGTCAGTACGGAATATCCGATCGAAGTTTCCGGAAAGATCGTATACAAGAAAAAGACACAGGCGCAGCTGAAAGAAGAATACGCCCGGACGGTCATGAGCCTGGGTATCTTCCTGAGCGCCAACTATTTCAATCTTTCTTCCTATATCGATGAGATCGTGCTTTCCGGTTTCAATACCGTCAGAAACAAGAACGGCGATCAGGTGGATCAGTATCTGTATTCGGTCAGATATACCAGAGATCTGTTCGAGAAGACCGATCTTTCGGAAGTGGATGATCCATACGAATTCATCTTGCGTTTTGAAAACAGGATCAACATGTCCTCGAATTACAGCTTTAAAGCCATTAAGCCTTATGAGATGGAGTCCAAGGCAGAGGCAGATTCGATCATCGATGATGCGCTGCTGGGATTAAAGGAACTGGGCTACAAGACGGCGGATATCAACAGGATACTTCCGCAGCTGATGGAGAAAGAATACGCTTCTTCGGCAGAATGTCTGAAAGAAGGTTTGAGACTGCTCAACGAAAAACGCTGATCCGTAAAAAAGAATAAGGAAAAGGCCATCCTTGAGTGATGACCTTTCTTTCGGCTGCGGGATCATCTTTGTCCGATCGTATTCAGATAAAAAAGATCAGGATCAGCACGTTGATCTGCATAACGATCGTGATCGTTTTCAGGATCATGTTTCGATCCATACATCCTCCTTTCGCAACCCGCAGCCTGTGAAGATAACGCATGCCTGTACCTCCATTACATCATTCACCGAAAAAACGGAAAATCCTAAATGAATTGTAAAAAAAAGCAGGCATTCGCCTGCGGGAGAAGAACTGCTGCTGTGAAAGACTATGCAACAAAGACGTAGATCATGATGTAGTGGCAGAGAGATCCCAGCAGAACAAACAGATGGAAGACTTCGTGTTCGCTCCAGTCTTTGGAAAAGGAGATCCTTAGGGCATAGAGGATCCCGCCGATGGTATAGAAAATCCCTCCCACAAGCAGCCAGAGAAAAGCACCTGTATCCATGGCCCGACAGACGGCTGATATCTTCCACAGAGCCAGCCATCCCATCAGGATATACGTAAGAGAGGAAACGTATTTCGGACAACCGATCCAGAAAGCTTTCATCAGAATCCCTGCCGCTGCAATCAGCCAGATTGCCTTCAGCAGCTGCATCCCGTTTTCAGGATCCAGAACGCTTAGACAAAGAGGCGTATACGTTCCGGCGATCAGCAGGAAGATACTGATGTGATCGATCTTCCTCAGGATCCTTGAGGGCCTTTCAGGCAGTACAAACGCATGATGGGCGGAACTTGCCCCGTAAAGGATGATCAGGCTCAGACAGTAGATGCTGAAACCCAGAAGATCTTTGATTTCCGAACGATGCATCCCGGCTTTGCTCAAAAGGACAGGAGTCAGAAAGATGGCTGCAATAAAACCGATGAAATGTGTCAGTGTACTGATTGGATCTTTGATCGACATGTACGGCTTGTTTTCAAGCCGATTCAGTTCTTTCAGTCTCAATTCCATTTTTACCTCCTTGTTTATCTCTAAATATGGTATTATAATAAACTTATCACAGGTTTTTAAAAAACTTATAACTGTATTCTAAGATGTTTCATATAACCTGTCAAGAGTTTTTATAAAACCTGTAGAAAGAAGGAAAGAATGCTAGAAATCAGTAAAGAAAAAAGAAACGCAATGGAAACGTTCCGTCTTCCGACTTATAAAGAGATACCTTCCGTCGGTCTGTATCTGGATCAGACTTCCAAGTATATCAACGAGTGTCTGAGTGTCATACCCGGCTGCAGCATTACCAATTCCATGATCTCCAATTATGTAAAACACAAACTGATCGCCCATCCGGTAAAGAAGCAGTACGGCAGAGATCAGATCGCCTATCTGATTTTTATCGCTTTGACGAAATGTGTTCTGTCTCTGGAAGATGTCGCAAGACTGTTCAGCATTCAGAAACAGGTTTCAACCTGCGAGGAAGCGTATGAGTGTTTTGCCCGATTCTTTGAAGAAGATCTGCAAAGGATGTCTGAAGGGAAGGAGATCCCTCCGGTTAAAGAAAAAAACAAAGAAAAGGCGCTGCTGAAAACGCTGATCACGACGATTATCCAGCGTATCTACCTGAACGAACTGTTATCCGATTTATAAAGAAAACGGCTGAACAGCCGTTTTTATTTCGCTTTGACTTCTGCGTTTCCCAGGTCGTTTCCTTCATTGAAGTTGCGGGCGTTTTCCATCGTCGTTACGGCGATCGCCTGCATTGCTTCTCTGGTAAAGAAAGCCTGATGGGAGGTCAGGACCAGCTGCGGGAAGATCTGCAGTCTGGCGGTGATGGAACTGCTTAAGGCTTCATCGCTTCTGTCTGTATAGACGTTCTCGTCCTCTCCTTCATAGACATCCAGTGCCACGGCCTGGAACTTGCCTTTCTTCAGGGCCCTGATCAGCGCATCCGAATCGATCAGCGGTCCTCTGGCGGTATTCACCAGCATTACGCTGTCCTTCATTTTATTGATCGCTTCTTCATCGATCAGATGGTAGGTCCCTCCTTCTCCCATGATCAAAGGAGCGTGGAGAGAGATCAGATCGGCTTTCTGCAGCAGTTCGTCTTTATCGACATAGGTCAGCAGTCCTTCCTCGACCAGTTTCGAGTTCGGATAGGCATCCCAGCCGATGACTCTCATACCGTAGCCCTTGGCGATCCGGGCAAAACATTCGCCGATCTTTCCGGTTCCCATGACGCCGCAGATCTTGTTGTGGAGATCGACACCCAATCAACCCGACAGGGCGAAGTGGTTTTCTCTGACCTTACGGTCGGCCTTGTGCAGTCTTCTGTTGGCTTCCTGGATGATCGCCATGGCGTGTTCCGCAACGGCATACGGGGAATAGGCAGGCACTCTGGCAACCTTGATCCCGTATTTTGAACAGGTCTCCAGATCAACATTGTTGAAACCGGCACAGCGCAGTAGGATCAGACGTATCCCGTTTTCGTGCAGGATATCGATAACTTCAGCCGGAGCTTCGTCGTTCACG
>JAFZQL010000047.1 GCA_017620435.1 Erysipelotrichaceae bacterium | reverse complement strand
GCTTCCTCTAGAAAGAAGTGTTGAAAAAAAAGACAAGATGAAGCAAAATAGTAGTAGGTAAACGAAACGCTGACTTGAGAGAGCGGTTTATCCTACCATCTTGGAAAGGTGGCGTACTGAAAGGTACCACAGGTTCGAATCATGTAGTCAGCGCCATGAAAAACGAAAGCCCTGTTCAGGGCTTTTATTTTATGATATTGTCTTTGTCTATTTCGAAGCAGGATTCAAAGACGTGGGACATGATGTTTTCGGTTTCTTTCCGGTCTTTCTTTGTCAGCTCCATCAGTTCTTCGATTTTCCAGATGTGTTTCTTCATCAGTTTCTGCGGATAGATTCTCAGTTCATCCAGCAGCTGTTTAAAGATGTAGGCAAGCAAGACCAGCGGGAAGGCAATCAGCACCCGCCACAGAACGAAATCGATCTTGAATTTCCCTTCATGGAAAAACAAAAGCAGGAATACCGCCACCATCAGAGCACTGAGAATAAAAGAATAGAAAACAATATCAAAACCGTTCTTTCTATACTGAACGATCTTGATCGGTCTGGAGAAGTCGTATCTTACGGGTTTTTTCATTTTCATTCATCTCTCTTTTATAGTATGATTTTAACATATAGAAGGTGGACTATGATTAATATTGAAAAAGGGATCTCGATCATTCTGTACGACTGGCTGAATGTCAGAAAAGATGAACTGGTTCATTTTGTTACAGATGAGAATCATCTAAGGGAAGCAGAAGCGATTACCCGGTGGGCAAACGGAGCGGATGCGATACTTAAGACGACGATACTGCCTTCCCACCTGATTCAGAACGGGGAAGTGATCGAGAAGATGGCCGATATTTTCTCCAACGAGAACGTCATCATCGGCGCGACCGATTATTCCTTTATCACCACCAATGCGATCAGGACAGCCGTAGGCAAGGGCGCCAGATTCCTGTCTTTGCCGCTTTCCTGCAAGGACGGATCTTCGCTTCTGGAGAACGACTTCATACAGATGAACTGCCGGGAAGCGCAGAAGAATGCCAGGAAGCTGATCAAGAAACTCACAAACAAAGACAGGATCCATGTGACGACGGAATTAGGAACGGACTTGACTTTCTCGATGAAGGGAAGGACCCCGGGAAGCTTTGTCGGAAAAGCCGACAAGCCGGGCATCATATCGTCCGCCAGTTTTGAGGTATATGTCGCTCCGATCGAAGACTCCATGAACGGCGTGCTCTATCTGGATGCTGCAATCGGCTATGTCGGAACACTGGATAAGCCGATCAGAATAACAGTCAAGGACGGTCTGTTCACATCGATCGAATCCGAGGATGACGGAGCGCAGAAACTGATCGACTATCTGGAATCCTTCCACGACAAAACGATGTACAGGCCGGGAGAATTCGGCATCGGACTGAATAAACTGTCGCAATGCCGGGGGATCTGCTACATCGAAGATGAATCCGTATACTCCACATTCCACCTGGGCATGGGCAGAAATATCGCTTTAGGAGGCGGACAGAATGCCGCAGGACACTTCGACATCGTCACAAGACTCCCTGACATCTATGCCGACGAAGAACCGGTGATGCTCAATGGAGAGATCGTAAACGGCAGATAAACACAAAAAAAGACGGGTACAATACCCGTCTTTATTCTGATCGATAGAATAATGTTTATCCTAACGTATCGACGATCGCTTCCAGCGATGCCTCGATGCCTTTGACGACATCGTCTTTTGAAAGAGAAGCGGTCTCTTTTTTGTTCATAACCTGTTCATGCAGGAATGGTACATGCATGAATCCTCCGATCGTACCCGGGAACTCTTTATCAAGATAATAGAGAACACCGTACATCAGATGGTTACAGACATAAGTTCCTGCCGTATTGGATACGGCTGCAGGAACGTTTGCGGCCTTCATGTATTCCACCATCTTCTTGATTGGAAGAGTGGAGAAGTACGCTGCAGGGCCGTCAGCCATAACAGGTTGATCAACCGGCTGGTTTCCTTCATTGTCAGGAATTCTTCCGTCGTCGCAGTTGATCGCAACTCTCTCTGGAGTTATTTCGTATCTGCCGCCTGCCTGGCCGATCAGAAGAACGGCATCAGGATTCTCTTTTTTCATCGCTTCATGTACGGTCTCGATGGCTTTACCGAAAACCACCGGAACATAGCACTTCACAATCTGAGCGCCCTTGATTTCGTCTTTGACAAGCTTTACAGCTTCCTTTGCAGGGTTAATACTCTCACCGCCGAAAGGTTCAAAACCTGTTAATAGTATTTTCATATTACTCCTTTACTTAGAATGCCAGGACAAGAAGCAGTACGACGTGTACCGTCAGCATGCATACGGCAAACGGAACCTGAGAAGCGATAACAGAGTATTTGTTCTTGGTTTCCAGAAGCGCTGCAGGGACGATATTGAAGTTTGCGGCCATTGGTGTACACAGAGTACCGCAGTATGCTGCAGTAAGACCCAGTGCACCGACAACGATAGGATCTGCACCCTGATTGATCAGGAACGGAACGCCGATACCGGTCATGATGACGGTGAAGGCAGCGAAGCCGTTGCCCATGATCATGGTGAACAGAGCCATGCCCAGGCAGTATACGATGCAGGCGATCAGGATGTTGTTCTCAGGAACGACCATTGAGACGTAGTGAGAGACAGCTTCACCGACACCGGCAGCTGTAAACAGAGCGCCTAATGCAGACAGCAGCTGAGGAAGGATACCTGTAGTAGATACGTTATCCATCAGTCTTGCGCCATCAACAGCGGCATATTTCGGAGATGCTCCGGTAAGAAGCAGAACAGCCAGTAAAGCCACAGCACCGGACAGACCGATCGCGTTGTTTGCAGTCAGCCATGACAGAGCTGGAACTTTAGAGCCAAGCGTTGCGCCGACAACGGCTACAACAGCAATGCACAGAGCAGGGATAAAGATCTTGTATCCCAGTTCATCTGCATGTTTACGAACTTCGACAGGATCCGGTACATCATTCTTGGACTGTACAACACCGCCGATAGCAGTGAGGCAGGCCATCAGAACGATTGCAGCACCGACCAGCCATTTCGGTACCCATGGTCCGCAGATGAATGTGAACGCAAGCAGGAACCAGAATGCGGCAGTCGTAAGTTTCTTTGAACAGCCTTCATCTTTTAATGCCTTAACACCGACAAGGATGAAAACCAGACCGATAATACAGTAGAATACTTCACCTAAAATCTGAGCAGCAGTCATTATTTGTTTCCTCCTTTACTAGCGTTATCCAGCTGTTTGTCCAGCCAGAGGTTTCTGGCAATACCGAGTACCATAGAGATTACGGCAACCGGAATCGACCATTTGGCAACCTGTAAAGCGATTGCACCGGTTTCTCCTAAGCCCAGTGTTTCAGACAGGAAGCCGGCAATCAGCAGAGTTCCTGAAGAACCCATGAAGCAGTTCTGAGCGAAGAAGTTACCATAGTTTTCAGCACCGGCAGATCCGCCCTTGATGATGTCTGACATCTTGTCGTTGATCTCGCCGTACTTGGCAACAGCAGCACCTTCGGCCATCGGAACGACAACCGGACGTACGAACTGCGGATGTCCGCCTAATCTGATCGAGAAGGCAGCAGCAAGTGTTCTGATCGCTTCATAAACGATGATTACTCTACCGGCAGTAGCTGACTTGATCGATCTGATGAAGTCGATAGCCTTCTCTTTCAGACCGTATCTTTCACAGATACCGATGGCAGGTAAAGTCAGAACGAATAGTGTAGCGGTCCTCTGGGATACGAAAGAGTTGCCCAAAGTCGTCAGGATGTCCGTGATGCTCATGCCGCCGACTATACCGGTTACGATACCGGCAAGTACGACTGTGGCAATTGTATCAAACTTTAAGACTAATCCGACTACGACGATAGCCACACCAATTAATCTAATAAGCATAATCAAATTACCCCCTTTTTAATAGTTCTATTATAAAAAACAACGCAAATAAATGCAAATGTTTTCATCTGTTATGAAAATAGTTTCATTCTCATTCATTGAAGACATTCAGGAGAAAAAAAAGAGCCGGTCAGTGCCGGCTCATATACAAGAAATCTGTAATTGATGGTTTAGTCACTCAAGTCTTCGCCGTTGGAAGCGATGACCTTCTTGTACCAGTAGAAGGAATCCTTACGGTAACGGTCATATGTGCCGTTGCCTTCATCATCCGCATCTACGTAGACGAAGCCGTATCTCTTGGACATGGACACCAGTGAACAGGATACCAGGTCGATACAGCCCCAAGGAGTATAGCCTATGACATTCACGCCGTCTTCTATCGCTTCGCCGATCGCTTCAATGTGGCTGCGCAGATAGGAGATACGGTACTTGTCATGGACCGTCTTGTCTTCACCCAATTCCTCAAAAGCACCGATGCCATTCTCGACGATATAGATCGGAAGGTTGAAACGGTCTCTCAGTTCGTTAAGTGAAATACGCAAGGCAGTCGGGTCGACCTGCCATCCGAAGTCGCTTGTCTCCAGATATGGATTCTGCAGACGTCTGATGAAGGATCCGATCCTTTCCTGTCTCTGCGGATCTGCCGTTACGACAGAGGAGAGATAGTAGCTTAAGGAGATAAAATCTACTTTACCCTCTTCCAGGATCTTTTCATAACCCTCGTACCATTTGATGTTGATGTTGTTTTTCCGGTAGTAGGACAGGATCCAGGCAGGATAAGATCCTCTTGCCATGACATCGCAGAAGAACATGTTGAACTCGGTTTCTTCGTGCGCTCTGTATGCGTCCTGCGGTGCCGGGGTTTCCGGATAGAGATGATGGAGATTGAACATGTTGCCGATCAGACAGCCAGGGGCATGTTCATGGGCATACTTCACGATCATGGCGCTGGCGATAAACTGATGATGCAGCGCCTGATGCGATGCGTTCTCCCATCTTTCTGCCATTTCCGGCGGGAGCGGAGCGAACGGACGGAAGCCTCTTGGAATCTCGAAACTGTCATAACGGTCCAGAAGGATACCGCCGCCCAGCCAAGGAACCGCACAGACCATATTGATCTCGTTGAATGTCAGCCAGTATTTGACTTCGTTCTGATATTCGTCGATCAGGAACTTCAGATATCTGAAGCAATGCGGAATGACTTCAGGTGAGACCCAGCCGTCATACTTCTCGACAAAAACGATCGGAAGCTCGTAGTGGATCATCGTAACCAGCGGTTCGATCCCGTACTTGTGCAGTTCAGCGAAGACGTTGTGATAGAACGCTACGCCTTCCGGGTCCGGTGTTTCTTCCAGCCCGGTAGGGAACAGCCTTGTCCAGGAGATGGACATCCTGAAGGACTTGAAGCCCATTTCCGCGAGAAGAGCGATATCTTCCTTGTAACGGTGGAAGAAATCGATGCCTCTTCTGTTTGGAAAGTTCATTGTCGCCTCTTCGGCCTTGGCTCTTTCATAGTCCTTCTTCAGCATGAAGTTGCACGGAATCTTTGCGCCTCTGAAATAGACATAGTCCAGGTGACAGAGACCCTTGCCGTCAAGACATCTTCCACCTTCTATCTGGGCGGCGGAAGTAGCGCCGCCCCATAGAAAGTTTTTCGGAAACTTAGACATTAATGTTTAGCCTTGAGCATCGATCCGGTCTGCTTCTTCATCCTTGTAGAGGAAGAGAGTCAGAGCAAACGCAACGATTGCGCCAATTACGACACAGATGATGATGCGCTTGAGATCTGCCAACGGATCTGGTACAGGTGCCGGGTTAATGAACATTGCCCATGTGAAGAGGTTTGGTGGACCGCCCGCATAAGAACCGACATTCAGGATCGCAGCGATCAGACCGCCTATTGCGGAACCGATCATTGCGGCATACAGAGACTTCTTGTATTTGAAGGTAATACCGTACATACCCGGTTCAGAGATACCCGGAACGGCATCAGAGAACGCACAAGAGAGAGCCAGTGATCTTCTGTCGGCATCTTTTGCCTTAATGGCAACAGCCAGACATGCGGCAGCCTGCGTGTACTGGAATAGGAATCCGGCAACGGAAGTCAGAGGGTTCTTGCCCATCTGTGCACCCATGGCCATTGCAACAGCCATCAGGTTGAAGTGCATGCCTGTAATGACGATGAACGGATACAATGCTGCAAACAGACAGATCAGGACAGGGCCTGCACCAGGGATATGGAACAGTCTGATCAGCAGACCTGCGAATGCGCTTGAGAGTCTGTGGCTGATCGGAGCCAGTACCAGCAGTCCCAGAGGAGCCATGATCAGGATCTCAAGCGTAGGAACCAGAACGAAACGGATGTTCTTTGGAACGATCTTGTTCAGCAGTTTTTCAACATAGCTCTGAACAAATACACAGACGATAACAGGAATGATCGTGGATGTGTAGTCGCCCGGATAAATGTTGATTCCGAACAGAGAACCGGCAGAACCTGTGCCAGGAACGACTGTTGGAGGTCCGCCTGGATTAGGTACAGTGTAGCCTGCACCCTGTTTCACCAGCTCAAGGAATGTTGGATGGATCAGAATAGCACCCATCAGCATACCCATGGCGGTCTTGACACCGAATCTCTTAGAGGCTGCATAGCCTACGAAGATCGGCAGGAACCAGAACGCTACGTTGTAGATCCAGGTTAAGGTTGCGATTGTCGGGTTGTCAGCCGGAACCTTGAAGATGTTGGTCGCGATCATTACGATAGACTGCAGCATACCGCAAGCCAGCAGAGCCGGCAGGATCGGGAATACACAGGAAACGATAGCAGGGAAGATGGATCCAAGGATCTCTTTGATGCCCTTCTTCTTCGTCAGTTCCGGATCGAGATTCTCGTCGATCGCAGCGACTCTTTCAATACCGGTCTCACCCAGGAAGGCATCGTAAACTTCTTCGATGTCGTTACCGATGATGACCTGAACCTGGTCACCGATCATCTGCGCACCGACGACGCCGATCTTCTTGAGTTCATCAAGCTTGACCAGGCTGGTGTCTTTCGGTGTAATGCGCAGTCTGGTGAGGCAGTGCGCGGCATGGGCAATATTGTCCTTGCCACCGATCAGTTCGACTATTTTGGCAGCAATTGCCTTAAAGTCTTTTTCAGTTTTTGCCATATGATTTATCCTTTCTATTATTATTTGTTTATGAAATACCCATGGCGGGGCATTAAAACCTTACTGTTTCTTGATGAAGCCGAAGTTCATCATGTATTTGAGATAATCCAGCAGGAACAGCTCTTCTTCCGCGATCCTTCCCGCATAGTTCATGACTGCATCGTTGCGGATCGGTTTTCTGACGATGTGTACTTCGCCTTTGTAGTGCTGTACATTGTCGTTGAGAATGACGACATCTCCCGGTTCGAAGTATTCCTTATCACACGGACGCGGTTCGATCGGGGTGAAACGAAAGTCGAATCTGCCCCATCTGGAACGGATGATGGTATGCGTATACTCGCTGACGTTGTGTTTCATGAATCCGAACAGCAGTTCTTTCTCACTGTTCGATATGCCTTCCGCAAGCTCGATCGTCAAAGGAATCCTTTCGATGTCGCCGATCGGGATCTGGTCCCTGATGCCCGGGAAATAGAATGGTCTGTCTTCACCGTAGACATAGATCTGTTTCATCGTAGCGGCGACTTCTTTCAGTTCTTCTTCTGACGCGAAGGCGTTGCCGATGATCATCTCGTCACATCCCAGTGCCAGCATGTGTCTGACCTGCATACCGATCGGAAGATCCCTGTCGATCTCAACCGTTGGCAGTCCGTCCGAAACGGGCCAAGGGCCGTGCGTTCCTTTGACACCCGATGAAATGAAGATCTGCGTTCTGATGCCTTCGCTTTTGAAGAAACGATTTGTTTCATAGACGTCTTCGCTGTCTGCGCCGGTATTTCTTAAAGGATAGAAGTTGTAGGAAGCGATGATCCTGTTTCTGTCTCCGCCCAGCCCGATGATCCGTTTGACGGAATCGACAAGGCTTGCGTTCAGCTGTACACCCAGACCCTGGCTGTTGTTTACGATCGCAACGTCCCGTTCATCGTTGAACATCAGATCCAGTCTCAGAACATCCAGCCCCATTTCCTTGAAGACCGAGAGATCTTCCGGGGAAGCCCCCATCTCCATGAAAAATCTGGCGTTGCAGTCGCCGTACACCTGCATCCCGTATTTGTGGGCAGTATCAGAAAGACCTCTGAAGTACTGAATGATCTGTTCTTTTGAGCCTTCCACAGAGAAAAGACTGGTAAAGACCTTGATGAAGCCGCAGCTGTTCGCCAGCTTCAGATAACGATCGATCTCTTCCGGTGTTTCCTGTTCCGGATACAGCGAGACGCCAAGCTGAATCATATTGTTCCCCTTTATTTGTACCTAGATAATAAAAACTCTTCAGTTCATCCCAAAAACATAAACGTTGTTATGTTTCAAAGGATAAGCCCCGAAGAGTTTCGAGTAACAAACCTTTACTTCTATATCAATAATAATAAAAATCTGTAAGCGCTGTCAATAATCCTGCTATTCGATCCTGGAGATCAGTCTGTTGATGTGAATGATCAGATAGAGGATTTCCTCGTTACTGATATTCCCGTCGTACTGTTCCGCCAGATAGTAGCAGATCTTC
>JAFZQL010000046.1 GCA_017620435.1 Erysipelotrichaceae bacterium | reverse complement strand
TCTTTGTAGCGGCGATGCTGGTATGCTACGTGGCATCGATGAAGATGACCAGTGCCGCTTCGGCGATCGTGCTGGAGTATACGGCCCCTGTTTTTATTATTCTGTTTGAAGCGCTGCTGTTTCACAAGAAGCCGACAAAACTTGATCTGATCGTCTGCCTGATCGTATTTCTTGGTATCGTTCTCGTCGTAAGTGACGGATCAGAAAACAGGACTCTTGCGGGTGATATGATCGCACTGCTGTCAGGCGTTTTCTATGCGCTGACGATCATGCTGAACGACTTCGAGGACGGGGATTCTCTGTCATCCGTTCTGTTCGAACATATGCTTACCGTACTGATCGGGCTTCCTTTCATTATGAAGGAAACCGACTTCAGTTCACGTACGCTGCTGCTGGTGACGGCTTTAGGTATCTTCCAGGCCGGAGCCGGATATACCCTGCTGACGGTAGGCCTGAAGCACTGCGAGGCTTTGTCCGGTTCGCTTGTTGCCAGTATTGAACCTGTGCTCAATCCGATCCTGGTAGCGGTCTTTTATGGGGAGTATGTATCCTTCAGAGCGATCATCGGCGCAGTCGTCGTCATCGGTACGATATGTCTTTACAATATCGTACGAATGAAAAAGAACGACTAGAAATACTGTAAACACAAAAAAGATACTGCAGTATCTTTTTCTTTCTTGTCATGAGGGAATGCATTCCCTTTTTGTTTATTCAGTTTAATTCTTTCTTCTAACAGGGATGCAGATCTCGCTGATGTAATCCTTTGAAGAAGAATCTCCCGGCAGGTAGTTCTCGATGTCGTAGTCGGGGATCAGCTCATAATCTGCAGCCGGCAGCCATTCCTTGTAGACCTTTTCCCACATCATCTGGATCGCGTCAGGCATAGGACCTCTGCACGTAAATACGGCCCATTCATATTCCGGAAGATGGATGATTTCGAAACCATCCGGTACTCCTTCAACATCACAGGCCCTGCAGCCGATACCGTACAGGAATGTCTCTTCGCCGTTTTTCTGCTGAGCACATACGCCAAGATATCCCGGTATCTTTCTGTACTTTTCATCGGCATAGTATTCATCCCAGAACTTCGGGATCTCCGCATCGCTTGTTTCAGGATGAAATTCTTTTGCGTGTACCAGCAGATCCATCGCTTCCCATTTTTCGATCTTGTATTCCATGATACTTCCTCCTTCGATCGTGATTCGGACGGTATATCGGTTCATGAACTGAACAGGGCTTCCCTTTCTGGCCTGCATCGGTGTACAGCCGTGAAATCTGGAAAACGCCTTTGTAAAGCTTTCCGGCGAATCGTAGCAATACTTGAATGCGATATCGATCACTTTCTCATCGCTGTCTGAAAGATCCGCTCCGGCCTGCGACAGACGTCTTTTCCGCAGGTATTCTGCCGGGGTCATTCCTGTCATTAAGGTAAATGCCCGCTGGAAATGAAATGCCGAGAGATCCACACTTCCGGCGATATCCGCCAGCGTGATCTCATCGCTCAGATGATCTTCCATATACGCTATGGCATTGTTGATCGTCTTGATCCAGTCCATCCGATATCCTTCCTTTCACTATCATTCTAGCGTTCCATGCGCAGACAATCCTGTCTTTACTTGCTGTGTTTTGTACGACCTATGTCTACTCTGTTTCTTTCAGATCGTCCGGATAGATTCCTTCCTTTATCTGCATCTCGTAGGTGATACCGAGTTCTTCCGCCCATTTCACATACTGTTCGACCTGTCTGTCCTCCAGCATATCCGAGGAGATCAGACCTTTCTGATCGATCATGTCGTTGACGAAAAGCTTCGTATAAAGGAAAGCTCCCTGTCCGGTCAGATACATCTCGCCGGTCATCCTGGCTTTTTCATAGGACTCGATCAGACCCGGAGAAGAAAGATGCAGCTCAACCATGACATCCTTTCCGTCCTTTTTTCCATACGCTTCGATGACGAAAGCACCGCCATCGGAGATGATGCCTTCCTCGATGATCTCCTTGATCTCTTCAGGATCTTTCGGAGCCATAGGCAGATGTTTCAGGACCAGATCCCGCGGTACGATCTTTTGACCGTTGATTTCTTCTTCTTTCTTGCTTAACAGACCTGCACGGTAGAGAGGTTCCGAAAAACGGATGCCGACCCCGCCGTACTTGAAATAGGCGTTCCTGCAGCCTTTGAAGTATTTCCCGGCATTAAAAGCGACATAGACAGGCTCATCATGGGCGTGTTCACAAAGCATGACCGGATGCATATCGTATTCCGGCCACTTTCTGTAGATCTTGCGGCTGAAAGGTTTCGTACGGATCAGTTTTCCGTTCTCCAGGGCAAACGCGTCTTCCTGCATGTCCGCCAGAGCGACATCGGTACTCCACCAGAAAGGAAGGAAACGTTTGGCTTCTACGCCTTCATAGACCATCATATTCAGGGTATCGCAGGTATCGAGCTGACTGACGCACTTGCGGGCCATGACACACATGACACCTGGAGCGGAACCGGTTCCGATGATCGCAGTCGTATTGTTTTTGGCAAATACTCTTCCGTATTCGTCATACATGTATCGGATGCCGGCAAACCAGCGGTCGTATTCATTCACATCCATGCATTCGGGAATGTTTTCACAGGCAGATAGATCCTGGTAACAGCAGCCCAGATCCATGGCCGCTTTCAGCATGTTTGCACCGAAATTCAGCGGCATGACATTGACCAGGAGTTCACATCCCTGCGCAGCTTTCTTGATCTCATCCAGATTCGAAGCATCCACCATCACGGGTCTACCTTTTTTCATCAGTCTGCAGACGGCCTCAGCCGCTTTCAGATCATGATCGGCACAGATGACTTCTTCAATATTCGCTTCCTCATCGAGCTTTCTGCAGATCGTCGAACCCTGGGCGCCGCATCCGCATACCATAACTTTTTTCATAATCTATAACCTTCTTTGTTTTCATGAACACGGTTCACAAGGACCGTGTTTCACAGTTTTACATTATAATGAGTTTTCCATCCGATGGGATAGAGAATTGACTGTTTTCAGAATCATTCATGGGGATGGGCACCGAGGTATTCGGTAAGACCCGGAACGAAGACGGTCTTTCTGCCCATGCTGTTGGTTCGATAGATGTATGCTGTGCCGTCGCATTCGTCGTAATCCGGGAAGGCGTTTTTCAGGATGGTTTCTGAGAGTTCGTTTACCGGTACGACATAGTCGATCTTTTCTCCATTCTCTCTGATGTTTACGGATGCGTACATCAGATCGACATCTCTGGCAGTGAATCCGGAAGGGAGAGCTTCTTTCATTCTTTCCGCAAGCACGGCTGCGCTTTCTTCATCGATCGCATTGATGATCCCGATGCCGAACTTCGTTCCGGAAGCTTCGTATTCCTTGTAGTCAGAAAAAAGGATCTCCTCATCGCTCATGCCTTCATAGGAAAGCTTCTCAGCATGTAGATGTGCGAAGAGATCTTCCACATCCGCAACGCCTGCCGTTTCAGCGAGTATTCTGACGGCTTCCCGGTCCGCCTGCGTCGTCGTAGCACCGGTCAGATTATCCGTATCGGACAGTACGGCGCAGAGTATCAGATAGGCAGTGGTCTGATCGACATCCAGACCGTAGTTGAGATAATCCAGCCAGACGATGGTTGCGGTAGAACCGATGGGTCTGCCTTCATAGACCACCTGATTTCCGGTGCTTATGCTGCCGATCCCGTGATGATCCAGAACACCCACGATATGGGCATCTATCAGTCCATCCACGGCCTGCACATATTCACTGTGGTCTACCAGGAAGATGTTTTCTCCCGAAGCGTCATACAGGATCTCAGGCATTTCGATTCCCGCTTCCTTCAGAATGTAGGCTGTTTCATTGTTGATGTTTGCGGCAACGACAGCCTTCGCTTCAAATCCCAGCAGATTCAGAAGTCGGGCATAGACAATGGCGCTGCACACCGTATCGGAATCCGGACTCTTATGTCCGATGACATAAATGACCCCGTCTTCCACGACCATTTTTTCAACACTGCTCCTATTGAGCATCTGCAGTTCTTCCTGCCGGTCTGTCAGTTCCTGCAGCTTGTTTGTGTTTACATTCTTTCCGGCGCTGTAGGCTACAAAAACCATACATGCCGCTGCCAGAATCATAATGATATTAAGCAGTTTCTTGTTCATTGTTTCTCCCATCCGATACATCCATAAACAGAACCCGGGTTCTGTATATCTATAATATACATCATTGTCTCATTACATAGCTGAACCTGAAAACCGGAAGAAGAAAAAAGAAGTAAGCACACTTACTTCTCTTCATTATGTTTTGATGTCACAGAGAACAGATACGGATCTCTTCTGTCATCTTCTTCGTCTGATCAGACGCGTTCCGGCCAGCAGCACCAGCATCAGCAGCAGGCACAGGCTGTAGACTGATAGCGTCGCCAGCTTTGAGCTGCCGGATACCGCTCCTGAACCGAAACCGCTCATGTCGGGCATCGGTCGACGGGATCGTTCCGTTCAGCTGACCGGATATGCTTTCGGCACGAAGATTTACCGTTTCATACAGCATCTCTGCCGCCTCTGTATACTCGTCGTAGTCGTACAGGGCGTTGGGTTCCATTTCGACAAGCTC